>JAYURX010000102.1:0-2118 GCA_043755965.1 Flavobacterium sp.
GAATGAAGATACTATAATTAAAATGAATAAAAATGGCATCCCTGTAATGCAGCCTTTGTTAGAGGAATTGCCTAAACTTACTTCGGCTTATATCAATGATAAAAAATATGGGGTTAGTCGTTATTTTGAGAAAACATGGTCTGAAAAAAATGATAACGTAGCTTTTTTGGTAGCAAAGAATGGTCAGATAATTTATGAAAATTATATGGGCTACGCCAATAAAAGAACAGGCGAAATGATCTCTAAAGACATGCCACTGCATATTGCTTCTGTGAGTAAAGTGTTGACTTCTACAGCTGTTCTAATGCTTGTTGATGCTAAAAAAATTACCCTTGACCAAAAGGTAAATACTATTATAGAGAACTTTCCTTATCCGGAGGTGACAATTCAAACGCTGCTTAATCACCGTAGCGGAATGAGAAATTACGCTTACTTCACTTTTGAAAAGGGCAATTGGGATAAAAAACAAACCCTGACCAATGAAGACATTGTGAATGTTATGGTTGAGAAAGAAATTTCGTTGGAAAGACCAACCGATAGCGGATTTGGCTATTGCAACACCAATTATGCAATGCTTGCCTTAGTTATTGAAAAGGTTACCGGCTTGAAATATCCGGAGGCGATGAAAGAAATGATTTTTACACCGCTGGGTATGACTGATACGTTTGTTTTTGATATTACGAAAGACCGTTCCATGATTGCTCCCTCTTTTAAAGGGAATAACATGGAGATTGGAATTGATTATCTGGATGGAATTTATGGCGATAAAAACATTTATTCAACTCCGAGAGATTTATTGAAATTTGACAAGGCACGTTATGCTCCTTTTTTCCTTAATCCTGATTTGATAGAAAAGACATATACCGGTTATAGTCACGAAAGCAAAGGAATACGTAACTATGGCTTAGGCATCAGAATGACTGAGTTTGAAAAAAGCGAACCCTTTTATTATCACAATGGTTGGTGGCATGGAAACACTTCTTGTTTTATTACTTTGAGAAAGGAGAAAGTTACCATTATTGTGTTGTCCAATAAGTTTACCCGAAAGACCTATCAAGCTAAAAGACTCGCCGCTCTTTTTGGCGATTATCCATTTAAGTTGGATGACGATGGCGATGAATGATATGATAAAATTTGATGCGAAATATTTTGCGTTAACTATTTCACTTTTCATTATCGAAACGCTAATTGCAATCTATGTCCATGACACTTTTGTACGTCCTTACTTTGGCGATGTTTTAGTTGTTATGCTGATTTATTGCTTTGTAAAGTCATTTCTAAAAGTAAAGGTTTGGACGGCTGCCCTATTTGTATTACTATTCGCTTTCGCGATAGAATTTCTTCAATACCTCAATGTTGTCGAAAGACTGGGTTTACAAAGTTCAAAAATTGCCAGAACCGTTCTCGGAACTTCCTTTTCCTGGTCGGATATTTTGTGTTATATGATTGGGATAGTTGTAGTAATTTCAATTGAATATTTTGTTCGAAAAGAAACAACCAATGGAAAGGATTAACTACTTTTCTATAATCGCATCCTGAATGGCTTTTTGAATGTCTTCGCGGATGTTTTCCTTTGAAAGTTTATTGGGCAAATTTGAATCCGGATAGGTTCTGTTAGATAAGAAAACATAAACAATATCTGTTTCCGGGTCAGCCCAGGCAATAGTTCCTGTAAAACCGGTATGTCCAAAACTCGACATCGAAAGACAACCGCATGTAGGACCGGCACCATTTATTTGTGGCTTGTCAAATCCAAGACCACGACGGTTTCCTTCGGCACAAAACCAACAGGTGTTAAAATCGGTGAACGTAGCTTCAGAGAAATATTGAATGCCACCGTAATTTCCTTTTTGTAAATACATCTGCATCATCTTGGCAATATCCATAGCATTGGAAAAGATTCCCGCATGACCGCCTACGCCATCTTCCATCGCGGCTTCCATATCGTGGACATAACCCTGAATGACATCATGTCGGAAATAAGTATCTATCTCTGTTGGAACAATAACACTTTTATCAAATTTATTCAAAGGATTATAAAGTGTGTTGTTCATCCCAAGTGTTCTATAGAAATTGTTAGTCGCCAATTCATCCAAATGCCTTCCCATTACTTTTTCC
>JAYURX010000103.1:0-11834 GCA_043755965.1 Flavobacterium sp.
TGTATCTTTAAGGTTACTTTTTTATAAAAAGACCGGACAATCCCTATTTCTCCTTTAGCAATGGAATATCTTTGGAACTCTTTGGTGTAATCAGACGAAAATAAGTAGGACTGAAAATCTCCGCTAAACAACCATCCTGTTTTTGGAAATAATTTATTGTCAAAAGAATCGTATTTCATATATCCAAAAACGCTTGCGTAGGTGCTTTTTTCAAAAGTGGGATTAATTTGTCCCAAATTCTCCGATTTTATTTTTAAATATTTATGCTCTATTCCGGCTCCAAATAAAAACTTTTGGATGAAAACCGTTTGCACATAGGCTTGATTTGTTACATCTGAAAAGTCAATATTTATACTGTTCAAACCCAGTTGGGTTAGCAATTCTCCATTCCTAAAATCTGTAGTAAGGTTTCGGTTAAAGGTATTATACCGTGATTTGAACCCGAAACTCCAATAGAAACCATTGTCAATATAGTAATCAAAATTGTATCTGATGTTATCCCCAAGTCCAATATCTAAAGAGGCTACGTCATTTTTAAACAATGATTTTTTTTGAGTTATATTGACCAAAACCGCGCTTTTGTATAAGTCATCATAATGGAGTCCAAACTTCAAAAAGGTCTTCGTAGGATTCTCAGTCAAAGTCAATTTTATTCCATCTTCGCCGGAATTCTCTTCCAGAGTATAACTAATTCTGCTGAAATTTTGGGTAGCATTTATGTTATTAATTCCTGTTTTTAAATCTTCGTAACTTATTTTACTTCCGTTTTTAAAACGCAGTTTCCCCAACACATAAGATCTGGTATAATTATCCAATTTGTTTATTGATATATTTTTGATCTGTAAAAAATCCTTTTTGACCTTAATCGAATTAGTATTATCAATTCGGGTTGTATCGCCTAGCTTTTTAATTTGTTCATAAACTCCAAATGCCGCTTCTTCTCCTTTCTTAATAATTCCCCTTCCTTCGTCAAAAGAAATTACGCCATAGTCAGAAACGTCGGGTTTGATATAAATATCCGTCAGTTTAATTTTGTCTTTCATCACTCTTATCATGTCCAGATTAGTGATTTGGACCAAAATCCGGGTAGCGTCCTTCAAAGAGTTTCTATCCTTCAAGTCGTCCTGCACATCAACGCCAATGATAATATCGGCTCCCATTTTCCGAATTTCATCTATCGGATAATTATTAGTAACGCCACCATCTATCAAAAGTTGTCCGTCAATTTCAACGGGCGAAAACAAAGAGGGAAAAGCCGAACTTGCCAACATGGCCTGTGCCAAATAACCGTTTCTTAAAACTACTTGTTCACCCTTTTCAATATCGGTAGCAATACATAAAAAAGGAATAGGTAGTTTGCTGAAATCGTCGATGTATCTCACTTTATGAGTAAGTTTTGATAACAAATTATAATTATACATTCCTTTGGAAAGTGCTATAGGAATCCCTATTCTGAGTTTATTAAAAGGAAGTGTTATGGCGTACATTTCATCGTTTCGTTTTTCATAAAAACTCTTCGATGAACGGGGAATATAGTCCTGAAGCAATTGACTGAAATCGGTATTGTAAAAAATAGAATCTATTTGAGTAGCATTATAGCCCGAAGCATATAAACCGCCAACAACTGCACCCATGCTTGTGCCACCAATAAAATCGATTTTTACTCCTGCCTGTTCCAGTACTTTTAATACCCCAATATGAGCAAATCCTTTGGCGCCACCACCACTAAGAACCAAACCAATTTTTGGTCGTGCTTTTTTTATAGTTTCTTGCGCAACTACAGTCTGAAGGAAAAGAATACCAATAAATACAAGTATTATTTTTTTCATAAAACGGCTTAGGGTTTACTTATGTTGTAAAAGTCGGAAATTTTTTTTGCTTTTGATACTCCAACAACCTCGGAAATTTCTTTTTCGGTAGCTAATTTCAATCTTTTAACACTCTTAAAATGTTTTAGTAACGTCAACATTGTCTTTTCGCCAATTCCCGGAATCAATTCTATGGTTGAATTTAATGCCGATTTACTTCTTTTGTCCCGATGATGCGTAATTCCGAAACGATGTGCTTCGTTACGCAATTGCTGAATGATTTTCAGCGTTTCCGATTTTCTGTCCAAATATAACGGAACCGAATCGCCCGGATAAAACAATTCTTCCAATCGTTTTGCAATCCCGATGATGGCGATTTTTCCACGTAAGCCCAAATCATCTATGCTTTTCAGTGCCGATGATAATTGCCCTTTCCCTCCGTCAATAATAATCAATTGTGGTAACGATTGGTTTTCATCCAAAAGCCTTTTGTATCTTCTGTAAACCACTTCCTCCATCGATGCAAAATCATTTGGTCCTTCAACGGTTTTGATATTAAAATGGCGATAGTCTTTTTTGCTGGGTTTTCCATCTTTAAAAACAACACAAGCCGCAACAGGATTGGTTCCCTGAATGTTCGAATTATCAAAACACTCAATGTGCCTTGGTTCAACAGAAAGGCGTAAATCCTTCTGCATCTGCGCCATAATTCTATTGGTATGCCGTTCCGGATCCACAATCTGAATTTGTTTTAATTGTTCAAATCGCTGGTACTTCGCGTTTCTTTCGGAAAGGTCTAGTATTTGTTTTTTGTCTCCCAATTGCGGAACCGTAATTTTTATGGCTGGACCAAAATCCAACGCGAAAGGCAGGATGATTTCTTTGGAAGTCAAATTAAAACGTTCACGAAGTTCAACCACGGCAAGTTCCAACAATTCTTCATCGGATTCATCCAGTTTCTTTTTGAGTTCCAAAGTAAACGACCGAATGATAGCGCCGTGGGAAATCTGCAAAAAGTTGACATAGGCCACCGCTTCATCGGAAACAATCGAAAACACATCAATATTCGAAATCTTCGGATTTAAAACCGTGGAATGCGATTGGTAATTCTCTAAAACATGTATTTTTTCCTTGATTTTTTGAGCCGCTTCAAATTTCATTTCCGAAGCGCAATCATTCATTTGCTTTTTAAAATCGCGCAAACTGTCCTTGAAATTTCCTTTGAGGATTTGGCGGATGGCATCAACTTGTTTCTGATAATGTTCCAACGTTTCCAATCCTTCACATGGTCCTTTGCAATTGCCAATGTGATATTCCAAACACACTCTGAATTTGCCCGATTTGATATTGCTCTCGCTTAAATCGTAATTACAGGTCCGCAACGGATACAATTCTTTGATTAAATCCAAAATGGTGTGAACCGTTTTGAAATTGGTATATGGGCCAAAATATTCCGAACCGTCTTTGGTCATTCTTCGCGTTGGAAATATTCTGGAAAAAGGTTCTTTTTTAATGCAAATCCACGGATAGGTTTTGTCATCACGCAATAGCACATTGTATCGTGGCTGGAGCTTTTTTATCAGGTTGTTTTCCAGCAAAAGTGCATCTTGTTCCGAGGAAACAACAATGTGTTTAATCAGGATAATCTTTCTGACCAAAACGTTCGTCTTGGCGTTATCATGGTTTTTATTAAAATAGGAAGCTACGCGTTTTTTAAGGTTTTTGGCTTTCCCAACATACAGTATTTTGCCTTCTTTGTCGTAATACTGATACACACCCGGACTGTCGGGTAGTGATTGTATCTGAAGTTCGAGCGAAGGAATTTCCATTTAAGATTTAGGAATGAGGAATTAGGATTTATTGAATTCAAAGTTATAAAAATTAAAGTATTTTTGAAGTATGAACAAAAAAGAACTCAGGGCTAAATATAAAGCCTTACGCCAAGAATTATCGGCTGATGAAATTGAAGACAAGAGTTTGGCAATTGCCAATCGGATGCTGCAGTTCGACACCATGCCTGACGGCAGACAGGTTTGGGAAAAAACCTATTTCCATTTGTTTCTGACTGTTGAAGAACAAAAGGAAGTAGAAACGGAATTTGTTCTTCAGATTCTGGCAGGAAAAGACAAGGAAATTTTAGTGTCCAAATGTGATTTTGAGAGCTGTGGAATGACTAATTATTTACTGACCGATAATACCAAATTCCAAAAAAACCAATATAACATTTACGAACCTGTAGATGGAATCGAAGTTCCGAATTCTAAAATAGAAGTGGTTTTTGTACCGCTTTTAGCGTACGATAAACTGGGAAACAGAGTCGGATATGGCAAAGGATTCTATGATGCCTTTTTAGCAAAATGCCCTAAAGATGTTGTGAAGATTGGACTTTCTTTTTTTGAACCTGAAGATAGTATAGATGAAGTTTTTCCAACCGATATTCGGTTAGATTATTGTGTTACTCCAAAAACTATTCATTCGTTCCATTAGTGCCAAGAGAAGTTTTCTTTGCGAATGCTCTTTTGTTAAACACAATCAAAATTCCAACTCCTGTTGAAATCGCCATGTCGGCAATATTAAAAATAGCATTGAAAAATTTGAATGGATGTCCGCCCCAAATAGGAAGCCATTTTGGAAAATTCCCTTCTACGATTGGGAAATACAACATATCGACCACTTTACCATGAAACAAAGTGCCATACGGCTTTTCAGCAAATAACGTTGCTAAGTTATTGTAGCTGTTGTCAAAAATTACCCCATAAAAAACTGAATCTATGATGTTACCAACGGCGCCTGCCAAAATCAAAGATATGGCAACCATTAAGTAATTAGAACTGTGTTTTGTACTCGCATCATACAACCAATAGCCAATTCCAAAAACAGCCAAGATTCTAAAAATAGTTAATATTAATTTGCCATAAGCACCTGGGATTTTTGTCCCCCAAGCCATTCCTTCGTTTTCAATCAGCAATATTTTAAACCAACTGGCGACATCAATTTGTCCAGCTTCGCCATAAACGAAGTTGGTTTTGATATAAATTTTGACGAATTGGTCAACCAATAAAATAATGGCAATGATTAAAATGGAATTTCTTAAGGACATTTTATAGGATTTTAATGGCGCAAAAATAGTAATATTATTATACAAAAATCAGAATATTTTTTAGTTATAAATCTCATTCCATACATTTTATGAATGTTAGCGAAAGAATTATTAATTTTACAATCAAAAGCAACCAATTTAGTTTTTCTACATCCAAGAAAAACTAATCAACAAAACAATTGATCATGAAAAAATTTTATTTATTCGCAGTTTGCATTTTTTCTATTCTTGTATCGTCATGTGATTCAGACGATTCACACGAACAAGCAAAATTTGCAGTTCCCACTTTGAAATCATTAGCAGAAATTAGAGCGAATGTTTCCGTGAGTGCAGCCAGACAGACCAATTCTGATGGTAAAATTTATGTTGCAGAGAACTATCTTTTCTACATCGCAAAAGAACAAGGCGTTCATGTATTTAACAATACGAATCCTTCAGCGCCGGTAAATATTGCGTTTATAAATCTTGAAGGCGTTCATGATATTTCTGTGAAAGGGAATTATCTTTTTGCAGATAACTTCGTCGATTTATTGGTTTTTGACATAAGCAACATTCAAAATATCACTTTAGTAAGAACGGTAGAAAATTCTATCGGTTTTAGCCCTGCTTTCCCTGATGATGCTGAGTTTTATGATTACACTGTTGTTCCTGAGGGAGATCAAGTAATTACAGGCTTTAGTATTGAAATGCGAGACAGGCCTGAAGCTCAGGAAATAATTTGGGCAGAAGGTGCTTTGGCATCATTTGATAGTTCCAATGGAGTCGTTGGAACAGGAGGTTCTTATGCACGATTCCAGATAAGGAATAATGCGCTCTATACAATAGATTCTTATAAATTGAATGTTTTCAATATCACAAACCCTGTTACTGCCTTTTTTGACAAAGAAGTTTATATGACGGAATGGTTTGGCGGCGGGGAATTTGAAACCTTATTTATCCAGAAAGACATATTATTTGTGGGTTCAACCACTGGAATGTATACGGTTGATGCAAGTGATGAGTTCAACCCTTATTTTGTTTCGGGATTCTCACATGCAACAGCCTGCGACCCCGTGGTTGTGTATGAGAATACTGCCTATATTACAGTCCGCGGCGGTTCCACCTGCGGCGCAATTGAAGATCAGATTAATGTTATCGATGTTACTGATATTTCAAATCCGACATTACTGTCAACGTATCTGATTGCTGAGCCCTACGGTTTAGGAATTAAAAATGGCGCACTTTATGTTGGTTGCGGGAATAATGGATTAAAAGTATTTAATGCTGCTAATAGTGCTAACCTTACTTTAGAAAACACCTATGGAGGAAATATAAAAGACATTATTCCTTTAGACAGCCATTTAATTGTTATTGGTGACAATAAAATAACACAATACAGTTATGGCCCTAATTTTACCCTGACCGAGTTAAGTCAAATCAATTTATAAATAAAAAAAGCCTCTCGTTCCAACTACGAGAGGCTTTTTTATGCTAAGTAAAGTTGTTATCGTTGCAGATTTTTAGCTTCGATACTCATTGTCGCATGAGGAACAACCCGTAATCTTTCTTTGGAGATTAGCTTTCCTGTTACTTTACAAACGCCATAGGTCTTATTCTCCACACGGAACAGCGCATTCTTCAAATCGCGGATAAACTTCTCCTGACGAATGGCTAACTGCGAGTTGGCTTCTTTAGACATGGTTTCGCTGCCTTCTTCAAATGCCTTAAACGTTGGCGATGTATCATCCGTTCCATTGTTTAGGTCATTCATATAGGCGCTCTTTATCAACTCTAAGTCAACTTTTGCCTTTTCCATTTTGTTTATAATAATTTCTTTGAACTCTGCTAAATCTGCATCTGAGTATCTCATTTTTTCTTCTACCATCTTATTTCTATTTTGAGATTAATATTCTTGTTTTTATATTGTCGAATTCTATTTCTGTTCCGTTGTTCAAATCAGTTGTAAAATCCAGCGTTTCTGTTAGTGTCTCTGATTTGATATATGTTACATTTGCCTTTACCGCTTTTTCTAATTCCGCATTTTGTTGTAAATGAACCTTAATCTTATCTGTAACTTCAAATCCCGAATCTTTTCTGATGTTCTGGATTCTGTTAACCAATTCCCTTGCAATTCCTTCTTCTATCAATTCTTCTGTTAGGGTAATGTCTAAAGCAACAGTTATGCCATTTGCATTTGCTACCAACCAACCCGGAATATCCTGTGAAGAAATTTCAACGTCATCAGTTGTTAAAATTATGTTATTTCCTGAAATAACAAGCATTAGCTCACCATTTCTTTCCAATTCGTTAATTTGTTCTGTCGAAAAATCCTGTATCTCTTTGGCAATCAATCCCATGTCTTTACCAAAACGCGGTCCCAGGGTCTTGAAATTTGGCTTAATCTGCTTCACTAAAACGCCGGATGCGTCATCTAAAAGTTCGATTTCCTTAACATTTACTTCGGCTTTTATTAAGTCGGAAACCGCATTGATTTCTGCCTTAAAGTTAGCGTCAAAGGCTGGTATGATAACCTTTTGCAACGGTTGACGTACCTTTATCATCTCCTTTTTCCTAAGTGATAAAACAAGCGACGAAACCGTTTGGGCTTTCATCATTTTGCTTTCGAGTGATTTATCAACAAAGTTTTCAACCGAAACAGGGAATTTTGCCAAGTGAACGCTGGCAAATTGCTCGCTATTAGTGGTTTTAACCAAATCACTATATAATTTGTCCATAAAGAAAGGAGCAATTGGCGCTGATAGTTTTGCTACGTTTATCAAACAAGTATACAATGTTTGGTAGGCCGCAATTTTATCTTTTTCATATTCACCTTTCCAGAATCTTCTTCTACACAAACGAACATACCAGTTACTTAAGTTCTCCTGGACGAAATCAGAAATGGCACGAGCCGCTTTTGTTGGTTCGTAATCGGCGTATGCTTCATCAACCACTTTTATCAACGTATGCAGTTCCGATAGAATCCAACGGTCTATTTCGGGTCTTTCGTTCAACGGAATTTCCGCTTCAGCATATTTAAACTCATCAATATTAGCATATAACGAGAAAAACGAATACGTATTATATAAAGTGCCAAAGAATTTACGACGAACCTCAGCAACACCTTCAATATCAAATTTTAAGTTATCCCACGGATTGGCATTCGAAATCATATACCACCGCGTAGCATCAGGACCGTATTCAATTAATGTTGCAAAAGGATCAACGGCGTTACCAAGACGCTTGGACATTTTTTGCCCGTTCTTGTCCAGAACCAAACCGTTTGATACTACATTTTTATAGGCAATTTTATCAAAAACCAAAGTTCCGATGGCGTGCAAAGTGTAGAACCAACCACGCGTTTGGTCTACGCCTTCCGCAATAAAATCGGCCGGGAAATCTTTGTTCTGGTCAATTTTATCTTTGTTTTCAAACGGATAATGCCATTGTGCATAAGGCATCGCTCCAGAATCAAACCAAACGTCAATCAAATCCGCTTCACGTTTCATTGGTTTTCCTGAAGGGGAAACTAACGTAATGGCGTCAACAACATTTTTGTGCAAATCGACTAAGTCATAGTTGTCTTCGCTCATGTTTCCAATTTCAAAACCTTTGAAAGGATTCTCATTTTGGAAACCTGCAGCAATAGATTTTTCGATGGCGTTGTATAATTCGGCAACAGAGCCAATCAATACTTCTTCGGTTCCATCATCGGTTCTCCATATTGGCAAAGGAATTCCCCAATAACGTGAACGTGATAAGTTCCAGTCGTTGGCATTTTTCAGCCAATTTCCGAAACGGCCTTCACCGGTTGCTTTTGGCTTCCAGTTGATGGTTTCGTTCAGGTCGAACATTCTGTCTTTGACTTCGGTTACTTTGATGAACCAGGAATCTAACGGATAATATAATAATGGTTCGTCGGTTCGCCAACTGTGTGGATAGCTGTGAACGTATTTTTCTACTTTGAACGCTTTGTTTTCTTCTTTGAGGTGGATAGCGATTTCGACATCAGCCGAACGTTCCGGTGCCTTATCAGCATCATAGTATTCATTCTTTACATATTTCCCGGACAAATCTCCTAAGCCTTGAATAAATCTACCTTGTAAATCAACTAAAGGAACTGGATTTCCATTGGCATCCAAAACCAACATGGGCGGAACTTCTGGTTTTGCTTCTTTCGCAACCTTGGCATCATCCGCTCCAAATGTTGGCGCAGTATGAACAACTCCGGTTCCATCTTCCGTAGTAACGAAATCTCCTGAAATTACCCTAAAAGCATTTTCGGGAGTTTGATATGGCAAAGCCAATGGCATTAATTGTTCGTACCGGATTCCGACTAAGTCTTTCCCTTTGAATTCGGTTAAAACTTTGAATGGAATATTCTTATCTCCATCCTTGAATTTTTCAAAATCAGTATTTTCAGTACTTGCAACAAATCCTTTTCCGAATTGTTTTCCGACTAAGTTTTTAGCCAAAATAACTTTTACCGGAAGGAAAGTGTATTGATTGAAAGTTTCAATCAAAATATAATCAATTTTTGGCCCAACAGTCAATGCTGTGTTACTTGGAAGCGTCCAAGGTGTGGTCGTCCAAGCCAAAATGTGGACATCGCCATACCCTTGTAAAAAGTTTGGTAACGTTTCAGCTTTCGTTTTGAATTGGGCTACAACCGTTGTATCGGTAACGTCTCTATAACTTCCCGGCTGGTTAACTTCGTGTGAAGATAATCCGGTTCCGGCTTTTGGAGAATAGGGCTGAATTGTGTAGCCTTTGTATAGTAAATCTTTGTCGTAAATTTGTTTCAATAACCACCAAACCGATTCCATGTATTTGGATTTGTAGGTCACATACGGATCTTCCATATCAACCCAATAACCCATTTTTTCCGTCAGATCATTCCAAACATCCGTATAACGCATAACGGTTTTTTTACACGCTTCGTTGTATTCTTCTATGGAAATAGTTTTCCCGATATCTTCCTTAGTAATGCCTAATTCTTTTTCGGTGCCTAATTCAACCGGCAAACCGTGTGTGTCCCAACCTGCTTTACGCTTAACCTGAAAACCTTTTTGGGTTTTATAACGACAGAAGATATCTTTAATAGCACGCGCCATTACGTGGTGAATTCCCGGTAAACCATTTGCAGATGGTGGTCCTTCGAAAAACACATAAGGTGCAGCGCCTTCACGGGAAGTTACGCTTTGCTCAAAGATGTTGTTTTCTTTCCAAAAATCAAGGACTTCCGATGCCACTTTTGGCAAATCAAGTCCTTTATATTCAGTAAACTTAGTCCTCATTTTTGTCGTTTTCTTTAATCAAGTCTGCGAAAGTAATAAATAGTTATGAGTTATGAGTTATGAGTGATAAGTTTTTGCGTGAGTGATAGAAGTGAAAATCCTTTTATGAAGTTTACGGAATAAAAGATTGAAGCGTATAGCACGACCTGAAAGGGCACGCCCAAAGCAATTTTAAGCAAAAACTTCTTTTAAAACTTCGAGTGATTTTGGCTTTTTGAAACCATCAAGATGAATGGAGTAGTAGTAGAGTAGTGTTTTAAGCAGTATTTGACGTTCAATGCCTGCAAAAACCTTTTGGTCGGAATCAAATTTTAAGTCGATTAGTTTTTTGAACAGAAAAGTTTCGTGTTCTGAGAGGCAATTGGTTCCCTGAAAGGCGGTAAAGTTCCCTTCTTTACAATCGAAAAATTTAAAACCGCTTGCGGAAGTTTCGGGATAAAAACCAAAAAACTTGGTCATCTCCAACATCAGAATCAAATGAAAATTGGCCATTTCATCATGTGCATCAAGCCAAAGCAGCGCCGATTCGAGAAAGTTGAACAGGTTTTCGTTTTTTTCTTCTTCGTGTATGCTGTGATGAATGATTTCGGAGAGAAACATCACGATAGTGCTTTTGACAATATCGGTGGAAATAGTTTGATAAGCGTGTGCGAGTTTTATTTCTTTGAAATGTTCGAGAGTTCCTTTGTTCTTGTGACTGGCTTCGATTTCCAGTAAGGACAAAGGCTGAAAATAGGCTATTTTTTGGTTTGATTTTTTGGCCGCAAAAGCATTCGGCACAAAATAACTCTTCAATCCGTCAGATTGCGTCAGGCAATTTACTATGAGGCTTTTTTCCTGATACTTTAAGGATGAAATGACGATGGCTTTGGTTTTGACTAACAAAAGAAGTGCGATTTACGAAGTTTGAAGTACGAAGTTACCGAATTATCATCACTTTTTTAACGGCGGTTTCGGAGGCATCTTCGGCAGAAATAAAAATCATATACACGCCTGACGAAACATTGTATTTCCCAAAAGCTTTGGTATCCCATTCTACTGTTCCACCTTCTGAAGTGGTTTCGTAGACTAAATTTCCTTCTATGTCGGTAATTTTGATATTGGCTTTCGAAATTAATCCGGCGATTTTTACTGTTCCCACAAATTCCGGACGCACCGGATTTGGGTAAACATATACTGCGTCCAAATTATCAGCTGGTCTTGTGGCTGTGCCCTGAAAGGAAACCATTCCTCTGTCGGTGGCAAAAAAAATTTCGCCTGTAACTGAATTGATATCGATGTCGTTTATCACATTACTTGGTAAGGGCGAATTGTCTTTTGTAAAATGATAAATGGTTTCCTGACCATTGGATGAAAACAGAAAAACACCCGAATCGGCTGTTCCAATCCATTTTTGATTCGAACCATTAACGGCAATATCGGTGATAAATTGTTCGTATAGAAGTTCTTGTGCCAGGCCATCTTCCAGAATTATAATCGCATTGGCTTTCATTTGTTCGTCGCTATTGTAGCTCGAGGCACTTGGCAATACGCGCAATCCCCGGGTTGTTCCTATCCAAACCTGATTCCTATTATCTACGGCAATGGCCCGGACATCTTGAGAAGGGAGATTTCCTAAGTCAACTCCTTCCGATATTTTTTTAAAAATATTGG
>JAYURX010000104.1:0-2109 GCA_043755965.1 Flavobacterium sp.
CCTACTTTTGCCAAAACCAATGTGAATCCACATCATAAATATGCGATGCAGCCCATAGTTTTGAAAATTGTAAATAAAGATGGTTTTGGCGATTACACAACTGGTATTGCACCTACCACTTTATTACCAGAAAACCTTAGTAACCTTGGCGTTTTAGGGAATGTTGACGAGCCTTTATTAAATGCCGCCATCAACCAAATAATCGCCAGTGGAAAAATGCTACCACAAGTTCCAAGCGTAATAGAACGTGATTTTACAGATGCTAAATCAATAAACCCGTTGGGAAGCGAGATGTATGTTAAACATAAATAAATAAAAAAGCACTCTTTCGAGTGCTTTTTTATTTCAAAGAAATTACATAATTATACTAATATTTATAATTATGTGAAGTTCCTTTTGGTGCTTTTCCGTTGCCGTTTGTGGCACCGTTGGTTCCCGTCCTGTCACTAGCGGTCCCTGAATTTGCATACTGACCTGATGCGCATGAAAGTAATACTATCGCCATAAATGCCATTAAGCCTGTTCGTATGTTGAATAAAGTTTTCATAATCAATTATTTAAGTGAATATAAATGTACTCCTTCTAAACGTATAATCCTTATAAGCTTATTAGCTAATGTTATACAATTTCAACCATTTTGAGTATAACAAAAAAAAACACCCTTTCGAGTGCTTTCCTTCATTTATAAAATTATATTTAATCCAATTTTGAAATTTCTTCCCCGAGTGGAATAACCCACATTTTCTACAAATTCCTCGTTAAGAATATTAGTCGCAGCAGTAAAAACCGTTAAACGACTTTTTATTAATTCATATTTGACTAAAGCGTTTACCAATTGATATGAACCTAATTGAGTTGTTACTACACCAAAAGTATTGCCATCAAAAAACGCATCATTTCTTGCATCAAAATATTGATAGTTCAAACTAAAAAGTGTTCTTTTTGTAGGTTGAAAATCCAGACCTGCATTTACTTTGTGTTTCGGAATCAATCTGTCTAATGCTTCATCAACTTGCGTGAAAGTGTAATTTCCGTTCAACTGCAGTTTTGAAGTCACCGCAATATTCAAAGACGTTTCAATACCTTTAGCCTTAGTTTCGCCATATACATTAATATAATAGGCCTCAAACGTATTTGGGTTGAAATAAAAATCGATAGCATTGTTTTGGTTGCGATAGAAACCAACAGCATTCAGCTTTACTTTTTTGTTAAACAATTCCGTTTCAAAACCGGCTTCAATGGTTGCATTTTTCTCAGGAGTTAAATCCGGATTCCCATATTCTGAATACAATTGATACAAACTTGGCGTTATGTAGGCAGTACTATACGAAGCTAACACTTTCAAAGGAAACGAAGTCTTGAAATTGTATGACGGATTAAAATTGTAAACAAAATTATTACCATAAGCGCTGTGATTGTTCAGTCGTGCTCCAGCATTTACGTTTAAACCAAAGTTGGAATTGTAAACCAAAGTGGTGTAGCCATCAATAATGTTGAACTTTGTGCTTTCGTTTTCGATACTGCTGAAAGGAGTTTGGCTTTTCATATCATTAAACTGATAATTGGCACCCAAAATCATAAATAGTTGTTTGTTGAAATTGTATTTGTTAAAACCATCCACAACAATACTTCTAGATTCGTACAAAGAGTAATCAATCGTGTTGGAGAACGTATTTAATTCGTTGTAATCACGGGTGATTTTGGTAAAACCGGAATTCAGTACAAACTCACCTTTGTTGTATTTGTATTTTGGGGAAACACCAAAACGGATTTGCTCCGAAGTGGTAACATTCACATCAGTATCATTAAAACCTGTATTATCAAAAGTCAAATCGTAATCATTTTTGATTTTATCATAATTCCCAAAGAAATCCAACGTCAGTTTCTCAGTAGCTTTAAAACCCAATTTTGCCAAAAGGTTTTGTCTCGAAAAACTATCCGGTTCATAATTTTCTCCTCCAATTTGTGACATTCCCTTAGTTTCCGTACTGTTGAATCCTGTAAAATAATTTACGTTTTTGAAGTTGCCGTTTACCGAAAGTCCCTGATTAAAATCCTGTCCGTTGTAATGGTGATTATCCGCTGTATTATTCGAGCCAATATTTACAT
>JAYURX010000105.1:0-2108 GCA_043755965.1 Flavobacterium sp.
CCATAGGTAAATGACGGTGCCCAAAAATAAGGTAGTTGTAATGTTTGGTTTCGAGCTTGCGTTTGGAATATTGAACCAGCCATTCGTTTTCTTCACCAAGGAATTTTACGTCGGCATCGCCCGAAATCAGTTTGTTTTTTACAGATAAGTATTGTGCTAGTTTCACACCAATATCTGGATGAAGCCAGCGATACAGCCATTTCGAAAACGGACTGGTAAATACTTTTTTCATGCGTTTGTATCCTTTGTCTCCAGGACCTTTTCCATCGCCATGACCAATCAAAAAAGTTTTTCCGTTGAATTCATATTCCTGATTATCGTGATAAACCGGAATATTCAACTCTTTTTGAAAATAATCACCCATCCACAAATCGTGGTTGCCTACAAAGAAATAAATCGGAATTCCGCTGTCACGGATTTCGGCTAACTTGCCCAGAACTCTTACGAAACCTTTTGGAACAACAGTTTTATATTCAAACCAAAAATCGAATAAATCACCCAAAAGAAAAATACACTCGGCATCTTTTTTTACTTCGTCAAGCCAGGCGACAAACTTTTGCTCACGTGGAAAACTGGCTTCGGGCGTTGGCGCACCAAAGTGTTGGTCGGAAGCAAAATATATTTTTTTGTTGGGAGCTATGGTCATTTGGGATTGGTTTTATAAGTGCACTTCGACAGGCTCAGTGTGACAAATTAGTTATCTGAGGCAAACCATTCGGCAAAAGACGTTTCCGTTTCCTGCAATTTCAGCGAGTGTAATTTGATGTCAGCAGGCAAGCGATTTATTATTTTTTGAGCAAAATCGGTTACCATGTTTTCACTCGTAGGTTGGTAATTTACCAAAATTACATGATGTCCACGGCTTTTTAATTCGGCTGCCAGTTCAACATGTGGCGTATTTTTATTGAAAACGGTAGCGTGGTCAAAAGCATCAACGATTTCTTCCTTTACGATTTTTTTTAAATCAGAAAAGTCGATCACCATTCCGAATTTCACGTTTGAATTATCTGTGATAGGCTGACCAATCACCGTCACCGACAATTTATAGCTGTGTCCGTGCACATTTTTGCATTTGCCGTCATAGCCATAAAGCGCATGTCCGGTTTCGAAAGAAAATTGTTTGGTGATTCTGATGTTATTCATGAAAGGATTTTTTACGCCACAAAGATACTTACTTTTTAAATTCGCTTAACGCGTTTTTAGTAAAATCAGAAAGAACCAATTTTCCTGAAATCGCGGCTCTTTCATATAAAAGTTTGTCCCAGTTTTCTGTGCCTTCCCAAAACACTTTTTTCATTTCGGTCAATGCTTCCGGATTATAAGAAGCTAATTTTTCGGCAAGATGTCGAGTCGCTTGATTTACTTCAGCTATGCTGTCAAAAATATCAGCATACAATCCCTTGGCTACACCCCAATCAGCAGTTTGCCAAATGTTCGGTTGCAATGACATTTCAGCCATAGCATTTTTACCAATTTTTCTCGAAACTGCAGGTTCAATCACAAACGGACCAATGCCAATAGCGATTTCGGATAATTTAACCGCTGCATCCTGATAGGCAAAAGCAAAATCACAGGCTGCAATCAGGCCAACGCCTCCACCAACCGCTTTTCCCTGCACTTTTCCAATAATAATTTTGGAGCATTTACGCATCGCATTAATCACATCGGCAAAGCCCGAAAAGAATTTTATCCCGCTGGCTAAATTCTTTATCGAAAGCAATTCGTCAAACGAAGCACCAGCGCAAAATGTTGGACCTTCGCTTTGCAGGATAACAACATTCACGGAAGGATTTTTTGAAATAGTATTTAATTCGGCAGTTAATTTCTGTAATAATTCACTAGGAAACGAATTGCTCGCTGGATGGCTAAAGGTAATCGTGGCGATACTATTTTCGATTTGAATTTCTATACATCCGTTTGAATTTTCGGCAGACATAAATTATGATTTGATGTAAATTTATAACAAATCTGAAAAAGATGGGTTTTGAATTGCAAATTGTTTCTATAAAATATATATTTGTCGAACATTATGGGGGATTAGCTCATTTGGCTAGAGCGCTTGCCTGGCAGGCAAGAGGTGGTCGGTTCGAATCCGATATTCTCCACGA
>JAYURX010000106.1:0-2107 GCA_043755965.1 Flavobacterium sp.
TGGCTTTCGCCAAAAGCAAAACAGATTTAGGAATCGTTGGATGCAAACTGATTGACGGAACCGGTAACTTCCTTCCCGAAAGTAAACGGGGAATTCCAACGCCTTGGGTCGCGTTTACCAAGATTTTTGGTTTGTATAAGTTGTTTCCAAACTCTTCTTTGTTTAATAAATATTATGCTCAACAATTAAATGAAAACCAAACCGGAAAAGTTGATATTCTTGTTGGTGCTTTTATGGTTATGAAGCGCGAATTGTATAATGAGCTTGAAGGTTTTGACGAAAACTGTTTTATGTATGCTGATGATATCGATTTGTCTTACCGGGCACTTTTGTTGCAAAAGCAAAACTACTATTTCCACGAAACTACAGTGATACATTACAAAGGAGAAAGTACGGTTAAGGATGCGACCTATATGAAGCACTTTAGGGATTTTCTCAATTTCTTCTATAAAAAGCACTTTATACAATCGCTGTTTTTTAATGTGATGGCACGATTCGGTGCTTTTTACTTTTCGGTAGTCAAAATGTTTCAAGGAAAGCCAAAAACGAAAATCGCTCCTTATCAATACATTCTAATCTCTGATAATGAAAACATAAGAGAAAAATTAGAAAGTAAACTTCAAAAAAACGTAGAAAGAACGGTTTTAGAAAACGGAAAAATAGTATTTTCGCAAACGTTTTCGAAAGGGAAAAGTGCAGAAGTAATTCTGGACACAAATTATCTGAGTTTTGCAGACGCAATATCTTTTTTCGAAACAAATAAAAACAAGTCGTTTACTTTTAAACTGTTACCAATGCATAGCAATTTTATCATTGGAAGCAACAGCAGTAATGATAGAGGCGAAGTCATTAGAATTTAGGATTTGCGAATTAGGATTTAGGATTTTTGAATAAAAAAGTATTCTTGTATTCGTGGCTAATCTAAAGATTTAGTACTTTTGCAACGACATTGAAAAAACACAACTTTAGTTTACACATATGGCAAAGTTTGAATTGAAATTACCTAAAATGGGTGAAAGTGTTGCGGAAGCAACCATTACAAATTGGTTAAAAAACGTAGGCGAAAAAATCGATGCGGACGAAGCTGTTTTGGAAATCGCTACCGACAAAGTTGACAGCGAAGTGCCAAGTGAAGTTTCAGGAACCTTAACCGAGATTTTATTTCAGGTAAATGATGTAGTAAAAGTGGGTCAAACTATTGCTATAATAGAAACTGAAGGAGACACGAGCGTAAGCGAACTGGCGAAGCAAAGCGCAAGTGCTCCGACACCAGTTTCGGAAGCAGCTCCAACTCCGGTAGCTGTTGCAGAAGTTGCTCAAGCTTCAGTTGCTCCTGTAACTGTCATTTCCGAGAAGTCGGAAATTAAATCATCAGATAAATTTTATTCTCCTTTAGTAAAAAACATTGCCACTGCAGAAGGAATTTCTGTCGCAGAATTAGAATCAATTGCAGGTTCAGGAAAAGATGGCAGAGTAACTAAAGAAGACATTTTAAATTATGTTGGAAGTCGGAAGTCGGATGCTGGAAGTATAAAACAAATTTCAAATCACCCAACACCCAACACCCAACACCCAACTCCTCCTATTCCTGTTTCGGTAAACGGTGGCGATGAGATTGTGGAAATGGACCGTATGCGTAAGCTGATTTCTGGTTATATGGTCGCCTCGGTGCAAACTTCGGCGCACGTACAATCGTTTATTGAGGTTGATGTTACAAATATAGTAAAATGGAGAGACCGCGTTAAAAATGCATTCGAAAAACGCGAAGGTGAAAAATTAACCTTCACACCAATCTTTATGGAAGCGGTGGCGAAAGCGTTAAAAGATTTCCCGGGAATGAACATTTCAGTTGATGGTGATTTTATCATCAAACGTAAAAATATTAACTTAGGAATGGCGGCTGCTTTACCAAACGGAAACCTGATTGTTCCTGTTATCAAAAATGCTGACCAACTAAACTTAGTCGGAATGGCAAAAGCCGTAAACGATTTAGGAAACCGCGCAAAAATGGGTAAACTAAAACCGGACGACACACAAGGCGGAACGTATACCGTAACAAATGTTGGAACTTTTGGTTCTGTATTTGGAACACCAATCATCAACCAGC
>JAYURX010000107.1:0-11784 GCA_043755965.1 Flavobacterium sp.
CAACAGCCGCATATCATGAGGCTTGGGCAAGGAATGGAGCAATTGTTCACGCAGGTAGTCAATATGGCATTCCTGTAATTTTTAATTACAATGGATCTACCGGAAATGTTGGCCCAATGTTTTGGGCGCATTATTCTTATCTTGGACTTGACCCAAGAGGATTATCAGACCAATATGCAAACTATTGGACACTAGTTCAAAATCATGCCAAAATAATGAATAAATACTGCGTTACCAATCCGGTTGGGTGGATTGGATATGGCGAAAACTGTTGGGGTTTAACAGCAAGTTATACTAGAAATCCTAATGGAAGCGTTGGTTATACTGACCATAAACCAGGAAATGATAGAGGAGTTATTTCGCCTACAGCCGCTTTGTCAGACTTCCCATATACACCAACAGAATCAATGAAAGCATTACGCTTTTTTTATGAAAATGCTGATTGGAAAAATAGATTGATAGGTGTTGCCGGACCTTATGATGCTTTTTCACCTCACCATGATTGGGTTACTCCAAGATATTTGGCAATTGACCAAGGTACTATTGTTCCAATGATAGAAAATTACAGGACAGGCTTTCTGTGGAATTTGTTCATGCAGGCTCCAGAAGTGCAAACCGGACTTCAAAATTTAGGATTTTCGTCCACACAGCACGGATTTTAAACGTTTTTTTTAATTATGAAAATCAAAAATTCCCTTATTATATTTTTAATGAGTTTTCCTTTTGTTGTCTTATCACAAGATATTGAAAGAAGTTTTAATACGGAGATTCTGGGTGTTCCAACAAGTTAAAAACCTATTAAATAATGAAAATAAAATTTGCCATACTAGTATTCACCTTGTTAGGAACGTTTTCTTCTTTTGCCCAAAAAAGCAAAAAAGTAATACCAATAGCTCCAAAAGAAATTTTTGTTTCCGAATTGTTAGCCCGAATGACTTTGGAGGAAAAAATTGGGCAGTTAAACTTACCAACATCTGGAGACATTACAACTGGTCAAGCCAATAATTCTAATATAGGAAAGAACATTGAGCAAGGAAAAGTAGGTGGTTTATTCAATATAAGAACAGTTCAAAAAATAAAAGAAGTACAAAAAATTGCCGTAGAAAAAAGTCGTCTAAAAATTCCATTACTTTTTGGAAGAGACGTCATTCACGGATACGAAACTACATTTCCCATTCCGCTTGGATTATCATGCACATGGGATATGAATTTAATAAAAAGAAGCGCACAAATTGCCGCACAGGAAGCGAGTGCCGATGGTATAAATTGGACGTTTTCTCCTATGGTTGATATTTCCCGTGATCCACGATGGGGAAGAGTTTCTGAAGGCTCGGGTGAAGATCCCTATCTAGGAAGTCAAATTGCCAAAGCAATGGTTCAAGGATATCAAGGCGATGATTTGTCAAAAAATAATACCATTTTATCTTGTGTAAAACACTTTGCTCTTTATGGTGCACCCGAAGCTGGTAGAGAATACAACACGGTGGACATGAGCCGAATCAGAATGTACAACGATTATTTTCCTCCTTACAAAGCTGCCGTAGAAGCCGGTGTTGGTTCTGTTATGGCTTCTTTTAACGAGGTTGATGGTATTCCGGCAACAGCAAACAAATGGTTAATGACTGATGTTTTAAGAAAACAATGGAATTTCAAAGGTTTTGTGGTGTCGGATTATACCGGAATTAATGAGATGATTGATCACGGAATAGGTGATTTACCAACGGTTTCAGCTTTAGCTTTGAATGCGGGAGTTGAAATGGATATGGTGGGAGAAGGCTTTTTAACTACTTTAAAAAAATCATATGAGGAAGGCAAAGTTTCGCTCGAACAAATTAATAACGCTGCCCGATTAATTTTAAATGCCAAATACGATTTAGGATTGTTTCAGGATCCTTACAGATATTGCGATGAAACAAGAGCTAAAACCGAAATTTTCACTACAGCAAATAGAAATGAAGCCCGAAAAATAGCAGCACAATCTTTAGTGTTGTTAAAAAACAACAACCAGCTTTTACCATTAAAAAAAACGGGAACCATTGCCCTTATTGGTCCGTTAGCGGATGCAAAAGAAAATATGGCTGGAACTTGGAGCGTCTCTACCAAAATGGAAAACTCAATTTCCTTACTTGCCGGAATTAATTCCATAGTGGGTAAATCTGCCAAAGTGCTTTACGCCAAAGGAAGCAATCTCGATTATGATGCAGCTTATGAAGAAAGAGCTACGATGTTTGGCAAAACGTTGCACAGAGACAAAAGAAGCAACGAAGAAATGCTAGAAGAAGCTTTGAAAATTGCCAATCAATCGGACGTTATTGTTGCTGCCTTGGGTGAATCTGCCGAAATGAGTGGCGAAAGCAGCAGCCGAACCAATCTCGAAATTCCACAAGCACAAAAAGATTTATTAGCCGCCTTATTAAAAACCGGAAAACCTGTCGTATTGGTTTTATTCAATGGTCGCCCATTGGTTTTAACGGAAGAGAATGCTACGGTTCCTGCCATTTTAAATACTTGGTTTGCAGGAAGCGAAGCTGGTTATGCTATCGCCGATGTTTTGTTTGGCGACGAAAATCCATCTGGAAAATTAACGACTACGTTTCCTCGTAGTGTGGGCCAAATTCCAATTTATTATAATGCCAAAAATACAGGAAGACCTCTAGGGAATAAAAATGGCGTCTTCGAAAAATTCAAATCCAATTATTTAGATGAAAGAAATGAACCTTTATTTCCATTCGGATATGGATTGAGCTATACCACTTTTGATTATTCCAATTTGAAAATTTCTTCGGCTAAAATATCTTCTTCCGAAAGTTTAAAGGTGACCGTTGAAATTACCAATACAGGAAATTACGATGGTAAAGAAGTGGTTCAGTTATACATCAGGGATGTAGTTGGCTCGGTTACACGACCACTAAAGGAATTAAAAGGCTTTCAAAAAATAGTTATTAAAAAAGGCGAAAAGCAAACCATTACATTTCCGATAACAGTAGAAGATTTAAAATTCTATAATTCAGATTTGCAATTTGTTGCAGAACCCGGAAAATTTGAAGTCTTTGTCGGTACTAATTCCGATACCGCTAATAAAATTGAATTTGAGTTGATTAATTAAATTTTGTATGCACTTCGAGGAAAACCCTATGGTTAGTCACTGAAGTTTTTTTCAAATATTAAAGAGTAATTCCTATTTTTAGAAAAAATATCATCCATGAAAAACTGTTTACTCATTTCGTTTTTATTTTTAGCATTAATAAGTAATGCACAAACTGTTGAATCGCCTTCAAAGGAAGTTGCACTTACTTTTTCCTTATCAAATGAAGGGAAACCAACTTATTCGGTAACCTATAAAAACAAGCCCGTTGTACTTAAAAGTTATTTGGGTATAAAAATAAAATCAGCTCGTGATTTAGATGCTAACTTTCGAATAGACAGCATAAGGCAAAGAAAGGTTAATGAAACCTGGGAGCCTGTTTTAGGTGAACAATCCCAAATTAATAACAACTATAATGAATTGACTATTGCACTTACGCAAGCATTAAGCAATGGAAAAATAAATATCATATTTAGGGTTTTTGATGAAGGCGTTGCCTTTCGTTATGATTTTCCAAAACAGTTAAACTTAAATTATTTCATTATTACTGATGAACTTTCAGAATTCAATTTGACTGGCGATCACAAAACATTTTGGATTCCGGGTGATTTTGATAGTCAGGAATATCCATACATGGAAACCAAACTTTCAGAAGTAAACACAGATAAAGTTGACCTGAATAATGGTATTGGATTAAAATCCATCGCTGGAAAATATGTGATTCAATCGCCATTGATGATGAAATCCGCAGACGGATTATACCTTAATATTTTTGAAGCTGCCGTAGTCAATTATCCGGTCATGCATTTGGATTTGGTTCCAAATCAATTCAAATTAACCTCACACTTGGTTCCAAATGCGATAGGCGATAAAGCTTATTTGCAGACACCGTGTGTCTCGCCTTGGAGAACCATTATGGTAAGCGATAACGCGCGTGATATTGTTGGTTCTAAAATGATTTTAAATTTAAATGAGCCCTGTAAAATCGAAAATACTTCTTGGATAAAACCAATGAAATATGTTGGAATCTGGTGGGAAATGCATGTTGGAAAATCAACATGGGATTATGCCGGAAGTCAAAATGCCCAAAACACAGAATCCAAGGAACTAATTGCCAGCGGAAAGCACGGCGCAACAACAGAAAATACTAAACGCTATATTGATTTTGCCGCTAAAAACGGTTTTGACGGAGTTTTAGTGGAAGGTTGGAACGTGGGATGGGAAGACTGGTTCGGAAACTGGAAAGAAGATGTTTTCGATTTCACAACGCCATATCCTGATTTTGATATAAGAGCGGTAAATGATTATGCCAAGTCTAAAGGTATCAAAATGATTATGCACCACGAAACTTCCGGTTCGGTGGCTAATTACGAAAGGCATTTGGACCGGGCGCTAAGGCTGATGAGACAATATGGATATCCCGCCGCGAAGTCAGGTTATGTTGGTCGAATTATTCCGCGAGGTGAATTTCACGATGGACAAACTATGGTTAATCACTTCAATTTTGTAGCACGAAGGTTTGCAGATTTTAAATTGATGGTCAATTCACACGAAAGTTCACGCCCGACAGGTTATAGCAGAACCTATCCAAATTTTATTGCAGCTGAAGCGGCAAGAGGAAATGAATTCAATGCCTGGAGCAACGGTAACCCTCCAATGCACGAAACCATTTTGCCTTTCACACGGTTACTAGGTGGACCAATGGATTACACTCCGGGAATCTTTGAAGTAAAAATGGACATTTATGACAAAACAAAAACTGCACAGGTTCATACAACTTTAGCCAAACAATTAGCATTGTATCTAACGATGTACTCGCCATTGCAAATGGCTGCTGACTTACCTGAAAACTATGAAAAATATCCTGACGCTTTTCAGTTTATAAAAGATGTTGCTGTTGATTGGCAGGATTCAAAATACTTAGAAGCAGAGCCCGGAGATTATTTAACTGTTGCGCGTAAGGACAAAAAATCAGAGAATTGGTTTTTGGGAGCGATTACAGATGAAAATCCAAGAAATACTGAGATAAATTTGGATTTCCTTTCTCCAGATAAAAAATACAAAGCCATCATTTACCAAGATGGGAAAACAGCGCATTGGGAGAAAAATCCAATCAGCTATGAAATCAAGACGGTGACTGTAACTTCCAAAAGCAAACTAAAACTGGTTTTGGCTGCTGGTGGTGGAACAGCTATAAGTTTTGTACCGATCAATTAAAACTATTTTATGAAACATTGGATAGCATTGCTTTTACTGTTGGTCATTTCCGATTATGGAATGGCGCAACAAAAAACGTATTGCAATCCTATTAATATTGATTATGGCTATTGTCCGATTCCCGATTTTGTTAAACAAGGGAAACATCGTGCTACAGCTGATCCGGTAATTACATTCTTTAAAGGAGAATATTATCTTTTTTCAACTAATCAATGGGGTTATTGGCACAGCAAGGACATGCTCAATTGGCAATTTATTGCTAAAAAATTTCTTCGTCCTGAGCACAAAGTCTATGACGAATTGTGTGCGCCGTCGTTATCGTTTGTCAATGATACGCTGCTCGTTGTAGGCTCTACTCATGGGAAAGAATTTCCGCTTTGGATGAGTACCAATCCCGCTAAAGGAGAATGGAAAGAGCTCATTCATAAATCGGAAGCAGCGGCCTGGGATCCACAAATTTTTTGGGACAAAGATAAAGATGAAGTCTACGAATATTATGGTTCGAGTAATTTATATCCTTTGTATGGCATGAAATTGAATCGTAAAACCTTCCAGCCCGAAGGCGAGAGAATTCCTGTTTTGGCCTTGAATGATGATGAACACGGTTGGGAACGCTTTGGCGAACATAATGACAATACCTTTCTACAGCCTTTTACTGAAGGTGCTTTCATGACGAAATACAATGGAAAATACTATCTGCAGTATGGTGCACCCGGAACCGAATTTAGCGGTTATGCTGATGGCGTGTATGTTGGGAATAATCCACTTGGGCCATTTGAATATCAATCACACAACCCATTCTCTTATAAGCCTGGTGGATTTGCACGAGGAGCAGGGCACGGAGCTACTTTTCAGGATGCTGACAATCACTATTGGCATGTTTCTACTATTGGTATCTGTGTAAAAAATAATTTTGAAAGACGTATTGGAATTTGGCCAGCCGGATTTGATAAGGATGGCATTTTATATTCAAACACGGCTTATGGAGATTATCCAACTTATTTGCCTTCCCAGAATAAAGATCATCTTTCAGATAATTTTTCGGGTTGGATGCTGTTGAATTACAACAAACCAGTACAGGTTTCTTCAACATTGGGTGGATTTCAGCCGAACTTAGCCGTTGATGAAGATATTAAAACGTATTGGTCGGCCAAAACAGCAAACAAAGGAGAATATTTGATTTCTGATTTAGGCGAAATTAGTACCATCAATGCTATCCATATCAATTATGCCGATCAAGATGTTGAATTAATGGGAAAACCAGCAACAACATCTCTCCACAAATATATAATCTATGCATCGGATGACGGAAAAAAATGGAAAGTCCTGATAGATAAAAGTAACAATGTAACCGATGTTCCTCACGATTATATAGAACTTCAAAAGCCAGCGAGTGCTCGTTTTCTTAAGTTAGAAAACATTCAAATGCCAACCGGAAAATTTGCTTTGAGCGGTTTTAGGGTTTTTGGAAAAGGAGCTGGAGTGAAACCTAGTGCTGTTCAGAATTTTATTCCGTTGCGTTCAGGTCCAAAAGTAAAAGGGGAACGTAGAAACGTTTGGTTCAAGTGGCAACAAGAGTCTAATGCCGATGGTTATGTGATTTATTTCGGAAAATCGGCTGATAAATTATACGGATCAATTATGGTTTATGGCAAAACCGAATATTATTTTAACGGTTTGGACCAATCTGATGTATATTATTTCCAGATCGAAGCTTTCAATAATAATGGCATTGGACCAAAGAGCGAAATCAAAAGAGCGGATTAAGTTTTAGTTTTTAACAAGCGCAAACGTTGTAATTTTATTAAAAGGTTCGCAAAAATGTTGTTAAGAAATCGATTTCGTTAATAACTAATTTTTTAGCTAACAATAGTGTTTTACTTATAAATGTATATTTATCCAATCAAGTAAGGATTTAATTTATGGTTATGATAATTTAATCACCTTATTTTATTCAAACAATAACAGTAACAACCTAACCAAAACTATAATTATGAGTACACAAAATTTAAAGACCAATTGGGCACAGTTTATTCCTTTAGTAACTGTTTTCTTCTTTTGGGGATTTGTTGCCGCCAGTAATGACATTTTAATTCCAGTTTTCAAAAAAGCATTTAATTTATCACAAGGTGAAAGCCAATTAGTTTCAGTTGCATTCTATGTGGCTTATACGGTGGGTTCCATTATTTATATGATTATTTCCTATTTAACCAAAGGAGATTTAATCAACAGGATTGGATATAAAAACTCTTTGGCACTGGGATTAGTGATTTCGGCTTTAGGAACTTTGTTATTTTATCCGGCAGCAAATAGTGGTTCGTTTCCTTTAATGTTGTCAGGTTTATTCATCGTTGCGCTTGGATTTTCGCTGCAACAAACAGTCGCAAACCCCTTAGCGATTGCACTTGGGCCAATAACGACAGGTTCGCAGCGTTTGACTATGGCGGGAGGAATCAATAATCTTGGAACAACAATTGGACCCTTGATAGTGAGTTTTGCCATATTTGGCTCGGCTACTTCAAGCAATACAGACATGAGCATAGAGAGCGTGAAAGTACCTTATTTAGTTTTGGGAGCTTCATTTTTAGTGGTTGCTGTTTTATTAAAATTCTCTTCTATTCCTGATAAACCGGAAGCTGTTGTTGAAACAGCGGAAGACGTCAAATCGGCCAGAAGTTCGGCATTAAAATATCCGCAGTTGATTTTGGGAATGATTGGTATTTTCGTTTACGTTGGGGTTGAAGTTTCTACAGCAGCAAATTTACCAGCTTATATGGAAAGTAAATTAGGTTTTGCTATTGGCGATATTGCTCCTTACATATCTTTATATTGGGCGAGTTTAATGATTGGCCGTTGGACTGGTGCTGTTGAAGCTTTTACTGATAATATGAGTATACAAAAAATGCTTCGTTTTATTGCCCCTTATTTGGCATTTGGCGTATTCTTATTTGTTAATGCTGTGGCAAAACATGATTTAACTCCTTTCTATATTTACGGATTAATTATTTTAGTTTTAATTGCTGCCGATATGGCCAGCAAAGGAAATCCTGCCAGAATGTTGCTTATATTTTCTGCTTTAGGAATTGTAGCCTTATTTACTGGGATGGCAACAAGCGGAATGATAAGTGTTTATGCCTTCACTAGTGTTGGTTTGTTTTGTAGTACGCTTTGGCCTTGTATCTTTACCCTAGCAGTAAGCGGATTAGGGAAAAACACCAGTCAAGGAAGTAGTTTCTTGATTATGATGATTATGGGTGGAGGAATTGTAGCTTGGCTGCAAGGTGAAGTAGCAGGAAATATTGGTATTCAAAATAGCTATATTGTTGGAGTTTTCTGTTTTGCTTACCTAGCTTTTTATGCATGGAAAGTGACCGGTATCTTAAAGAATCAGGGAATTAATTTTGATAAAAAGGTTAGTGGAGGACATTAATACTTAAAAACTATAAATCAAAAATCCCGCTCGGTATTACTACTTTGCGGGATTTTTTCATCAAAACCTAACCAATCAACCTTTAAACTATAAACTATTTTCTTTCTTTATCCACATCATCTTTTGCTTTTGTACCATCAGTTTTGTAATAGTAGGAATCGCTGTCATAATCATTATAGTTTGACGCTGCATAATAATTATCATCATTATAATGATTGTCATTATTGTAAGCGTATCCTGAGTTACTGTAACCTTTGATACGTCCAACGGTATCAACGATTTCACCTCTTCGGTTGTAAACGATTCTCATTCCACCAACTTGTGCAAGGGCAAATCTATTGTATTTCATATAAATACTTCCAATGCGGCTTATTCTATTTCTGTTGTCATAATTGATAAACGTGTTACCAATTCGTCTTACTCTTCCAAAACTATCATGTTCAATTCGTGTACCATAATTTACTGGTCTTCTTGCCTGAACTGTAGTTCCCCTTTTTCCTGCGGCTTTATAAAAGTAGTCGCCTTGGCTGTCTTCCGGACGAGTGTTAAAATCAAATTCTCCATTTGGGAAAACGAAAAACTCAATTCCTCGCTCAGTAAATGAGATTGGCTCATCAAAGCTATATCTCGTTCTTTTTTCCTCATCAGATTTTTTGATTATTTCTGATGCATTCGCTACACTTCCAACCAGTAAAATGCTAGCTACTAAAAGGGTAATTTTTTTCATAATCATACTAATTTGAGTTTTTTGCTTACTATTTCGATTTTCAGCTTCTTCGAACAAATTCTATTGTTGATTTGGACATTTCAATTGGTGTGCCAAAGTGCCAAATTGTATTCTTAAGGTTTGATTAAGAATAAGTGATGGTCAGTTTTTCAGAATACATAATATTATATAACGTTTATATTTTTTTGTGTAATTTGATATTTTTAAAAATTGATTATATTTGTTAGCAGAATTGCAAACTAAACCATATTCTATTATTAAATAACAATGAAAAATCTACTATTTTCATTATTGCTTTTGGTCATACTCTCAAATGGTTACAGTCAAACTTACGTCCCGTATTATGGAACTGTAGTTGATCAAGTTTCTGAAGCCAATATCTTGACCAGTTTAACCGAATTTGAAAACCTCGGCATCAAAAGGAGAGGAACGACACCATTGCAAAACACTCTCAATTGGTTAAAAGCTGAATATTTAAGCTATGGTTTTACCGCAAATCAAATGCAGGAATACAGCTTTACGAATGGGACGGCTACCTGCAAAAATTTGGTTGTAACAAAAGTCGGAACAGTTTATCCTAACAAGTTTGTGATTATTTGTGGTCATTATGACACGATAACAGGTAAAGGAACTAATGATAACGGTAGTGGAGTGGCGACAATCCTAGAAGTGGCGCGTTTGCTTCAAAATATACCAACCGAATATTCGATAAAGTTTATTAATTTCAGTGGAGAGGAAGACGGATTGATTGGAAGTCAAAATTTTGTTTCCTCCGTAGTCAATGCCACTAGTCCAAAAATGAACATCAAACTGGTTTTTAATATTGATGAAGTCGGTGGAAGAGCCGATATGACCAACGACACAGTTACTTGCGAAAGAGATACAGGAAGTCCAACGTCAAACAATGCTGCATCAAACACCATAACAACTGAATTGATTAATTGTGTTCAACTGTATTCGCCTTTGAATACTTATTTGAACTACGCTTATGCTTCCGATTATATGCCATTTGAGGAAAACAATGAAGTGATTACCGGTTTTTTTGAGAGAAATGAAACTCCTCATAGGCATACTGCCACTGATTTACTAATCAATATGGATCCGGTGTATGTCTATAATATTGCTAAAGCCGCTACAGGCGCCATGCTTCATTTCGCGGTTGCTCCGACTACGGCGCTAGCTTCGGGTAATTTTGCCAATGACAGCCAGGTGAGTTTTTTCCCAAGTCCAACCAAAGATGTTTTAAATATCAATTTAGGGAATATCACCGATTCGGATTATTCGTTTTCCCTAATTGATTTGCAAGGGAAAATAGTTATCAATAAGCATATTGAAAATGCACGTTTAATAGAGTCCGTTTCCTTAGATGGCTTGTCAAAAGGAATGTATTTAGCTGTTTTGCAAACTTCCGATAAAAGAATCACTAAAAAAATTATTGTAGAATAGCACAATTTTTAAGATAAAAAATTCCGATAACTTCGGGATTTTTTTTATAATTTATCCTTCAGATAATATCCCGTCACTGATTTTTTGTTTTTTACAATTTCTTCAGGTGTACCAACAGCCAGAAGTTGCCCACCATTTTCACCACCTTCCGGACCTAAGTCTATAATCCAGTCAGCGCATTTTATTAAGTCGAGGTTATGTTCAATCACAATAATTGAATGTCCTTTTTCAATTAACGCGTCGAATGAAGCCAAAAGCTTCTTTATGTCGTGAAAATGAAGTCCTGTAGTTGGTTCGTCAAATACAAATAGTGCCTTTTCTTTGGTAACGCCTTTTACTAAAAATGAAGCTAATTTAATACGTTGTGCTTCACCGCCCGAAAGTGTAGAAGAGGATTGACCTAATTGAACATATCCTAAACCAACATCTTGCAGAGGTTCTAGTTTTTGGATGATTTTTGTTTGTTTGTTTTCGGCAAAAAAGACAATGGCATCATCAATCGTCATCGTTAAAATGTCGTCAATGTTTTTGCCTTCAAAAGCTACTTCTAGTACTTCTTTTTTGAAGCGTTTTCCACCACAAGTTTCGCAAGGCAAGGAAACATCAGCCATGAAAACCATTTCTACATTTATTGAACCTTCACCTTTGCAGGTTTCGCATCGTCCGCCATCTACATTGAAAGAAAAATGTTTGGCTTGATAACCCCGAATTTTGGATAGCTTTTCTTTGGCATACAAATCCCGAATATCATCATAGGCTTTGATATAGGTTACGGGATTCGAACGCGAACTTCTTCCAATTGGGTTTTGGTCAACGTATTCAATATGTTTTATATGTGAAAAACTTCCTGTTAATTCAGTGAATTGCCCGGCTTTGTCA
>JAYURX010000108.1:0-11780 GCA_043755965.1 Flavobacterium sp.
TTTTAGTTTCTCAAAAAAGGCATTGGCACGATGGTTTTCAATGAAATTTGGATAATATTCAATTTCAGCATCGGGAACATCAAAAGTGATTTTTTCTTTGGGCAGCAATGGATTCATGACTCAAAAGTAAAGAAAATAGTTGGGTGATGGAAGTCGGAAGTTAAACCTTAAAAATAATAAGTAGCACAGCAATGATTGCTATCAGGAAGCAGTTTCCCGCTTTCCGCGCTACATGGTAGCCAGCTGCAGTCGGGGCTATTAATCACGTTCTCCTGTTTTCAGGTTAAATACTTCTAACTTCCAGCATCCAGCTTCCAACAAAAAAACTAACCTCCAATAGCTATCATGCTTCTGTTTTGGGAAAACAGTTCAGGATTTTGGAATTTCAGGTCGTCATCCATTCCGGCGCGTACTGCTTTTTTAGAATGCAGGTTTTGCTCGATTAAGTGAATGATAGATTCGCCGGCACGCAACGCTTCTAATAATGACGTTTCAGAATTGGAAAACAGGCAGTTTTTTAGTTTCCCGTCTGCCGTTAACCGAATGCGGTTGCATGTGCTGCAAAAAGGATTGGTAACCGAACTGATAATAGCAAAGCTTCCCAGATGGGAATTAATTTTAAAGTTTTTGGCGGTATCGTTTGGCAAATCCTGTAAACGTTCAATCTCGCTAAACTTAAATTCGGATTGAACAGTTTCCATAATTTCAGCATAGGAAACCAACTTTGACTTGTCCCATTGGTTACCGCTAAAAGGCATGAACTCTATAAAACGAACCTGAACATTCTTGTATTTGGTTAATGAAATAAAATCTAGTATTTCATTGTCATTAAATGATTTAATTAAAACTACGTTAAGTTTAACATTAAATTTTTCTTGCAGTAATAAATCAATATTTTTCTGAACAATATCAAAATATTCGCGTCTGGTAATTTTGTTAAACTTATCTTTAATCAAACTGTCAATGCTAATATTTACGGTTTTAATTCCGGCTTCTTTGAACGTTTCAATAAAGTTCGCAACTAGAATTCCGTTAGTCGTAATAGATAAATTAACTCCCAACTTTCCTAATCTCAGCATAATTGCCTTAGCATCTTTCCGAACCAACGGCTCGCCGCCGGTCAATCTTATTTTAGTGACGCCAAGATTGACAAAGGTTTGCGCAATGGAAACAATCTCATCAGCTGTCATTAAATGTGACTTTGGCGTAAGTGAAATTCCGTCTTCAGGCATGCAATACGTACATCTCAAATTACAATGTTCTGTAATCGAAATGCGCAAATAGTCGTGTTTACGCCCAAATTCGTCCTGTAACAGCATATTATTTTCCATGATCAAATCCATTCAATAATTGAAATAAATGCAGCACTGATGGAAAAACAGCGTCTATAGATTCTGCTGCGCCACTGGTTGAGCCGGGCAAAGCCATTAACAACGTAGCGCCTTTAAAACCGACAACGCTTCTGGATAGCATCGCAAACGGAGTTCGTTCTTGTCCGTAGGAACGAATAGCTTCTTCAATTCCCGGGATTCTTCTGTCAATCAAGGGGATAATTGCTTCCGGAGTTATGTCTCTTTTGGACAAACCGGTTCCGCCAGCCAGAATAATCAAATCTGTTTTCTTATTGCAAAGCTGATTCACACTATTTTGAATTTCTTTTATTTCATCTGGGATGATGTCGTAGTTAGCTATTGTAAGCCCTAATTTTTCAAGCTTTTCGGTAATTACTTTTCCTGCACTGTCTTTCTTTTTGCCACTGGAAACACTATCCGAACAAACTAAAACGGCTACAGTTAAGCTTGGATTTTGCTTTATGTCATAATCTGATTTTCCACCTTTTTTATGAAGTAATTTTACTGTTGAGATTTCAACATTTTTATCAATCGGTTTCAGCATATCATACATAGTCAAAGCTACGATAGATGCCCCGTGCATCGCTTCAACCTCAACGCCGGTTTTGTAAATCGTCTTTACCGTAACTTCAATTTTGATCCTGTCTTCAAGATATTCAAAATGAATTCCGGTATATTCAATCGGTATTGGATGACAATCCGGAATCACGCTTGACGTATTTTTTACGGCAAATAACCCCGCAGTTCTCGATACTTCCAACACATCGCCTTTTGGAACTTTTTTGTCCAAAATTGCCTGAATAGTTTCAGCCGAACCAACCTTCACAATGGCTTGAGCTACGGCAGTTCTTAATGTTGTTATTTTATGTGTGATGTCGACCATTTTAAGTGTTTTTTTTCCAGGTATAGGTTTCGTCTTCGAAGATTTCCTTGCCAAAAATCGCCGCTTTTTCCTTTATTTCCTCTACCAAGAATTCTATGGCGGAAAAAACCACTTTTCGTCTTGGTGCAGAAACAAAGACAAACAAACAAATTTCGCCTGTTTTTACCACGCCTAAGCTGTGATAAATATGCAAACAGCTTAAGTCATATTTGGCGAAAGCAGCTTCTCTAATCTCGTGAAAATTCTTTTCTGCCATTTCTTTATAAGCCGAATACTCAATAGCAACCACAGTTTTGCCATCAATTTCATCCGCACGGACTTGCCCGAGAAAAATGTTATGTGCGCCAATTGTTGTTTTACTTTGGTGTTTCGCAATGGAGTTCCCAATGAAATCGGCAGCGATAGCGCCTTGAACAAAGGAAGTCTTTTTTGGTTTATCTGTTGTCATTACTTATTTTAACTAACGTTCTGTTCGGCATTCTGCCTCGAGTCTCTAAAGATTCTATTCCGTTTTGCAAATGAAAAACATTGGCAAATCCTTTTTTAATCAGATAATCAACTGCCAGCTCGCTTCTGATTCCGTGTTGGCAAAGCAAAATAATTTTCTGGCTTTTATCAATCTCTTTTAGAAAATTATCTAACTCAGACAAAGGTACGTTTTTGCTGTTCGCTAAATCTAATCTTGGCCCTTCATAATCTTCTCGGATATCAATTATCAAAGAATCATCACTAGCAAAAAAATCGATTGCTGAGATGCTCTTATTTATAAATTTATTTTTGTCATTTAAATCGTTAATTATATGAATTTCAATTATTTGAAAATTATTATCTAAACTATTATACAACATTAATTCACCACTTAAAACGGCACCGATTTCCAGAATAATTTTCAGTACTTCATTCGCCTGCATTGCTCCTAAAATAGTTGGCATAACTCCCAAAACTCCGGAATCGTTACAATTAGGAATTGTTTCCAACCTTTCACTTTCAGGAAACAAACAACGATAGGTTGGCCCGCTTTTATAATTAAAAACCGAAAGCTGCCCTTCAAATTTATGGATTGAAGCATAGACCATTGGAATTCCCTTTTCGACAGCCACATCATTAATCAAATAGCGCGTAGCAATATTATCTGTACAATCGATAATGATTTGGTAATCAGACACAATCTCAAAACAGTTTTGCTTTGTAAAATAATCCGGATATGTAATTATTGCAACTTCCGGGTTTTGCTTAGTCACAACTTCAGCCGCAACGGCAACTTTACTTTTTCCGCAATCGTTTAAAGTGTATAAAAACTGGCGATGCAGATTGGTTTGATCCACAACATCTCCATCAACTATTCCGACAGTACCAACTCCGGCTCCAACAAGATTCTGCAAAACAGGACAACCCAAACCTCCAATACCAATAATCAAGACCTTGGCTTCGGCTAGTTTTTGTTGACCTGAAATTCCAATTTCAGGCAATGCTATTTGTCGTTCATATCGTTTCATTTATGCTGAATTTATTTACTGCTTCAGTCGCTATGCTCGTGTCAGTATATGTTTAATTTTTAACCTCCGGCAAACGGTGGTAAAAAAGCTACTATATCCTTGTTTTTTAGCTCAAAATCATTTTGTAGGAATTTTTCATTTACTGCTATTGAATAATTAATAACCAGAATTTTAGGGTATTTTACTTCTATCTTTGATTGTAGTGTTTTTAACGTAATTGACTCATTTTTGTCAAAAAAAACCTCTTCCTTTTTTTGGGTAATATCAGCTATAATTCCGAAATATTTTAGTGTTATTTCCATCTTAACTAGGTTGTGTATAATTTAAAAATAGCAATCAACAAAACTAAAGCCAAGACATTTCGCAACACCAGCGTATTCATTTTTTTGCTTCCAAAGTAACCGCCCAGAATTCCGCCAACCAAAACTACAGCTATCAAAGATACCGAAGAAATTGGCAATGTTCCGCCTTTAGATACAAATCCCAAAAGCCCGGAAACGGAATTCACAAAAATAAACAAAGCCGAAACGGCTGCGCTTTTTTTGATATCGGCCCAACCCAAAAGCAAAAGCACCGGACTCAGAATGATCCCGCCGCCAATGCCTATCAACCCTGACAGAAACCCAATCACAGCGCCAATAAATAATGCTAACGGAAGGTTAATCGGTTTTAATTCTCCTTTTTGTTTTCCAAATAAGCCCAGCAATCTCGCTACAGCAAACAGCAAAACGGTGGCTAAGATTACTTTATAAATATGTGTTTCAATCGTAATGATTCCGCCTAAAAAAGAAAACGGAATAGAGGTTATCGCAAACGGATAAAACAACTTCCATTCAAATTTTTTCTCGCGATAATAGAAGTAAAAGGAAATTGCCGAAACCAATATGTTCAGCACCAAAGCCATTGGTTTCATAAACGTAACCGGAAACGCAAACAAACTCATCAAAGCCAAATACCCGCTGGCACCACCATGTCCGACACTGGCGTACAGAAATGCAACAAGAAGCAATAAAATGAGCAATAATGGAGATTGAGTGAGTTCGCCGGACAGCATATTTCTAAAATTAACGAACCGTAAATATAACTACAATTATGATTTTAGATAAGATAAACCGAAACTTTATCGCCTTTTAACAATTGATAATTCCCATATGGGACATAAACCAAAGCATTTGCAAGCGCAAAGGAATTCAGCATTCCCGAATCCTGATGCGAAAGTATCGTAACCTCATCATCCGTAATTGACGCTTTCAAAAACTGACATCGTGGATTGTTAACAGCAAAATCATGCCCTAAATTCTTCTTCAATTCTGAACCGTATTTACAGTTCATTCCCGAACGCCTTTGTAATGTTGGCAATACATACACATAAAAACAAGTCAGGCTCGCCGCTGGATTTCCGGGTAAGGCAAAAATGATTTTATCGTTTTGCTTCCCAACCAACAATGGTTTTCCAGGCTTTTGATTGACTTTGTAAAACAGCGTTTCTATTTTTAAACTTTTCAAAGCCTTGCCCACAAAATCATAATCGCCCACAGAAATCCCACCTGAAACCAGGACAACATCATTCTCGCCAATAGCTTTTTCCAGTGTAGTTTTTGTGCTTTCCAAATCGTCGTTTACTTTGTAAAGTGAAACGACATTAAAATATGCGTCAAATAAAGCCGTTTGCAGCATTATTGCGTTGCTCTCGTATACTTTTCCGTTTGACAAATTTTCACCAGCGGAAATCAATTCATTTCCGGTTACTACAATTCCAACATTTGGCTTTTGCCAGACTTTCACTTTCGTAAATCCCAATCCCGTTAAAAACCCAATTGCTGCGGGATTTAACATTGCTCCTTTTTCCAAAGCCACAGCCTCTTTTGTAATCTGCGCACCGAGCTGTCGAATATTGGTTTCTGGTTTTATGGTTTCTTCCAATTGCAAATCAGTATTGGTAACTGTTACTTTTTCGATTTGGATTACGGCCTTCGCCGAATTGGGAACTGCTGCACCAGTGAATATTTTTACGCCCTGACCTGGTTTTAAATCTTTATCAAAAAAATCGCCGGCTTTTACTTCGCCAATTATTTCATATTTCAAGGAATCGTGCAAGGAAATCGCAAAACCATCCATCGTGGCCTGTCGGAACGGCGGCATGTTGATTGGAGAACACACGGTTTCTGCCAAGACATGATTGCGGGCTTCAAACAACGAAAGCTCAACTACTCTCTGGGAATAGCTTATATTTTCAAGTATGGCAAAGGCTTCGGATGTAGAAATCATCGGTTTTGGTTTTTAACCCGAATTAATTGTGCCGCAACACTAATCGCAATTTCCTGAGTCGTTTCGCTTTTGATATCAATGCCAATTGGTGCGTAAACACGGGCAATTCTATCTTTATCAAAACCATCTTCAACCATTTTTGAGAACAGGGTTGCTATTTTCTCTTTGCTTCCGAGCAGTCCAATGTATTTAAAATTTTTGTTGATTAGCTTACGAATGATAACATCATCCGTTCGGTAACCAAAGGACATTATGACTACATAGACGTTATTTCCTTCGGGAATATAATGGTCAATTTGTTCAAACTCGACCGTTTGTCTTGAATGCACAAAATTATTCTGCATCATCGTATTCAGGTTTTCGCGATAATCGAGAATATGAATCTCAAAATCCATACGTGAAAGCACTTCACTCAGCGCCAAACCAACGTGTCCGCCTCCAATGATGTAAACTTTTTGAGGAAGCGAATTGGTTTCGGCAAATGACCATTCGGGATTTTCAGAAGCGACATTAATTCCCAAATTATTATACCTAATTTGAAAGTTTTCTTGCGTTAGGATTTCGTCAAGAAGCGGAAGAGAATCGGTTGTAATATCATAAAAAACAATCGTCTGCTGACCGGAGCATATCATTCCCGATTGGTCTTTGGGTGCCGATTTATCGTGAATTTGGTGTTTTATAAAAGGCTCAAAGCTTGGTTTATCCAAAAGCGATTGCGCATATTCCACCAACTTATGCTCCATGATTCCGCCGCCAATCGTACCGAACATTTCATTTTTGGCAACAGCCATTTTAAAGCCTTTACGCCCCGGACTGCTGCCTTCATTGGCAATCACTACCATCAGCACCAGACGTTTTTCGGACTGGAGGGTTTCGGAAACTCTTCTGTAAAAATCTAAAATCATTGTTTCGGATTATGAAACGGACCACTTGTTTGAAAAAACGAAGTTATAGAATATTATTTAACATAATTTGGAGAAACACAGGTTTTCCAATATTCAATTATGGTTTTTAAAGTTTTTCTTAATTCGTCATAGGTTCTGGGCTTGACAAAGAAACCCTGAACCGATTTTGAATAGGCATCAATTATGAACTCCTGCTCTGAGGATGTAGAAAAAAACAAATATGGAATACTCTTTATCCTCAGATCCTCATTGTTGTGGATTTTTTCCCTGAGTTCCATTCCGTTTAATTTAGGCATATTGATATCAGAAAAAACGATAAAAGGCTCTACGTCATTATTTACCAAATGGTCTAGTGCCAGCTCACCATCTCCAAAAAAGAGTATTTCATTTTTATACCCTAATTCTTCAAATACTTCTGACATTAGCTCTTGGTCGTCCATATCGTCTTCAATAACTATTATTGGCCCATTTTTATTCATATCTTGTTTTTTTATTAAATTATCGGATGGCTAAATTACGCATTTTATTTGCTTTATATGTTGATTTCCTACAACTCATTTTGAATTCCCACAGGATTGCATAATAGTTATAGGTCGTGTTTCAAAAATTAACTTTTTATCTTTAAGTTTGTATGTTTTGTCGCTTTGGCAAATCTAAAACATAGTACAGTGTACGAAAGAAAAATATACAGTAACCGGGTTTGGATTGAAAACAAATTACAACCGGCAACCATCAGTTTTAACAGAAGCATTACTGCCATTGATTATGAAAAAATAAATGATGCTGAAGATTATGGCTATGCGATTATCATGCCGGGAGTGATTGATGTCCACGTTCATATCAACGAACCCGGAAGAACCGAATGGGAAGGTTTTGAAACCGCCACCCAGGCAGCAGCTGTCGGCGGCTCAACAACCATTATCGACATGCCGTTGAATGCAAGTCCTGTAACGACCACTTTGGATGCGTTTGATCAAAAACTGGAAGCGTCAAAAGGCAAAATGAATGTCAATGTTGGATTTTATGCGGGACTGATTCCCGGTAATTCTCAACATTTAGAATCACTAATTCAGGCCGGAGTTGTGGGTGTGAAATGCTTTCTTACCCATTCCGGAATTGATGAATTCCCCAATGTTACCGAGAAGGATTTGGATGAAGCAATGCCAATTATTGCCAAACACAATATTCCGTTATTGGCGCACTGCGAATTATACGATACCGAAGTTGAGTGTGATTTTGATAGTAATCCAACAAGCTACCAACATTATCTGGCGAGTCGGCCAAAAAAATGGGAAAACGACGCCATTGACTTAATGATTGGAATGTGCCGCAAACACAATTGCCCGGTTCATATTGTTCACGTGGCATCTGCTGAAGCGTTATCCAAAATTGAAGCTGCCAAAAAAGAAGGCTTGCCAATCACAGCCGAAACCTGCACACAATACATTTTCTTTAATGCCGAAGACATCCCGGATGGAAACTGCATTTACAAATGTGCGCCTCCTATTCGGGAACGCGCGAACAACGAGCAATTAAAACACGCTTTTGTTTCGGGTGTTTTGGATTTCATCACAACCGACCACTCGCCCGCTCCACCAAATATCAAAGAAATGGAAAGCGGTAATTTAAAGAAAGCCTGGGGCGGAATTGCAGGTATTCAGTTTTTGCTGACAGCGTCATGGACCGCTTTAAAAGACACGATGACATTGGAACAATTTATTCCGTTAGTGACATCAAAACCAGCAAGTTTTATTAAGGCTTCAACCAAAGGAACAATCCAAGTTGGCAACGATGCCGACATAGTCATTTGGAATCCCGACGAAACCGTTTGCGTAAAAGCCGAGGACATTTTTTTCAGATATAAAATAAGTCCATATATTGCGCAAAACTTAAACGGTAAAGTGCTTGAAACGATAGTAAATGGCGCAACTGTTTATCACAATAAATCAATACAAAACAAAAATAAAGGACAATGGCTTTTGCAAAAGTAACCGAAAAAATAAAAGAATCACCAGCATTTACAGCACTTACCGATTTAGCCGCAGAACGTTTAGGCGGAAAGGTTTTATACAGCACAGATGATTTCTTTGCCGAAAAAGAAAACTTAATCCTGCCAACACGAGGCATTTTTATTACTGATAAATACACCGACCGTGGAAAATGGATGGACGGTTGGGAAAGCCGCAGAAAAAGAACTCCGGGACACGATTGGGCTGTAATCCAATTGGGTGTTTCAGGAAAGATTACAGGTTTTGATATAGATACTAATTTCTTTTTGGGAAACCATCCGCCACATGCTTCGATTGAAGCGGTTAATCTGCCGGATGGTTATAAAGTTTCCGATTGGGATTCGGTGGCATGGAAAGAAATCCTGCCAAAATCTCATTTGGATGCCGGTTCACAGAATTTCTACGAATGTGAAAGCAACGAAATCTTTACGCATATGCGTCTGCACATTTATCCTGATGGCGGCGTTGCCCGTTTCAGAGTTTATGGAGAAGTGTTTAAAAACTGGGATGCCGTTTCAACTAACGATACGATAGATTTAGCGGCTGCCATTAACGGCGGTCAGGCGATTGCCTGCAACGATATGTTTTTTAGTGCGATGAGTAATTTAATTATGCCAAATCGTGGTGCCAATATGGGCGACGGTTGGGAAACCAAACGTAACCGTACTCCAAACAATCGTGATTGGGTTATTTTAAAATTAGCCCACAAAGGAACCGTTGAGAAAATAATTGTTGATACCTGTCACTTTAAAGGAAACTATCCTGATAGCTGCTCTATAGAATTTTGCACAAGCGATAATGACGACGCGGTTATCAAAAATGGCGATTGGCAAACTTTGTTGCCTCAACAAAAATTAAGTGCTGATAACGAACACGAATTTGTAAAAGAAATAAATACGCATAGTGGAATAACACACGTCAGACTAAACATCTTCCCTGACGGTGGTATCAGCCGTTTGCGATTGTTTGGTAAAATCAGTAAATAGTGTCAATAAGTACATTTGTAATAGTCGTTTTGTATGTGATGTATTTCAGCGTATTGGTTATGCTGGGCTACATCTCTTATAAAATGCCAAACTTTATAAAAGGAAAATCCCAAAAAGATCCTGAAGCCGATGAAGACATCCGAAACACGAGCATGAATTATATTTATGCCGCAATCCTTATGGTCATTGTCGGAATCCTGATTAACACTTATATTCTTGTACAGGGAACGCCATTGGAAGCCCACATGATGGAATGGCTGAATATTGTCATCCGCTTGCTGCACATTACCTTCGGAATTGCGTGGATTGGTGCTTCATTTTATTTTGTATTCCTTGAAAATGCATTGAACCGTACGGACGATGTCCGCGATGAATTAGCCGGAAATCTTTGGGCAGTGCACGGTGGCGGGTTTTATTATCTGGAAAAATATAAAGTCGCGCCAAAGACGATTCCGAAACATTTACACTGGTTCAAATACGAAGCCTATTTTACGTGGCTTTCTGGTTTTTGTTTGCTGTTTGTGGTGTATTATTTTAATGCTTCCGCTTTCTTAATAGATAAGGAAGTTTTAGATATTACCGCTACAGAAGGGATACTAATTGGAGTGAGTTCGTTTGTAGTTGGCTGGTTGATTTACGACAAGATGTGCAAATCATCATTAATCAAAAATCAATTGGCATTTGCACTAGTTGGTTTTGCGTTTCTGATTGCATTTGCCTGGTTCTATTGCCATGTTTTCAGTGCCCGTGCAGCGTATATTCATTTTGGAGCAATGATTGGAAGCCTTATGGTTGCCAATGTGTTCTTTGTGATTATTCCGGGACAAAAGGAAATGGTGCGTTGTGCCAAATTGGGAATTCCGTTAGATCCAACTCTGGGCAAAAAAGCCTTAGCGCGTTCGCTACACAACAATTATTTTACATTACCTGTGTTATTCGTGATGGTAAGTAATCACTTTCCTTCTACCTTTGGGTATGAATATCCGTGGCTGATGCTGGCCATAATTTCTTTAGGTGCGGCTGGTGTTAAACACTACCTGAATCTAAAAGAACAAAAGCAACTCAACGTCTGGATTCTGCCGGTTTCGGTGGTGATTCTTTTGGCAGCCTGCTTTATTTCGGCGCCAAGCACGAATCCTTACGAATGTAAAAAAGAAGTTAGCTTTACAGAAGTAAATGAAATTATCCAAAAACGTTGTGTACAATGTCACTCGGCTACGCCAACGGATGATGTGAATAAAGTGGCTCCAAATGGCGTGAAATATGATACGCCACAGGATATTTACAATAAAAGAGATTTGATTATGCAGCGCGTTGTGGTCACCAAAACAATGCCTCAGAACAATAAAACCAACATGACCGAAGCAGAACGAAACATGATTCGCTGTTGGATTGAACAAGGTGCGAGCTTAAAATAAAGAGATATGAATTTATTAGCATTTAATACGTTACCCGAAGAAACTGCAAGGAAAGAGTTATTCGCCTGTTGCGGTTCCGAGAAATGGACTTTATCATTGATGAACCACTTCCCTTTTGCTTCCGAAAAGCAGTTGGTGGATTTGTCTTCTACAATCTGGTATGATGAATGTGCCGAAGCGGACTGGAGAGAATCCTTTACGCATCACCCAAAAATTGGCGATGTAAAAAGCCTAACCGAAAAGTTTGCTGGCAAGGAACAAGCCGGAGTTGCCGTTGCCACCCACCAAACCATAGACGCTTTGGCGAAAGCCAATACCGATTATGAGAACAAGTTTGGTTTTATTTTTATTGTATGCGCGACCGGAAAATCAGCAAATGAAATGTTAGCTTTATTGGAAGACCGATTACAAAACACCGCAGAAGAAGAACTACATATTGCGATGGGCGAACAACAGAAAATAT
>JAYURX010000109.1:0-2094 GCA_043755965.1 Flavobacterium sp.
GAACTTCGGAACTTTTTATTTTCCGTTAAAGATAAAAATTCTTGCGAAACGTGAACGTGAACTTACCACAAAATTCGCAATTGCGAGAAACGGCTGTTGGCGGCTGGCTTTATTTTCCACGCTTGATGTTTATTGGATTTTGTCGAGTATCAAACACATCAAAAACTTCAATTCTGTTTTTCTCTAAATTTACCAAGTAAATTATCTTGTAACTTTTATAAACTAGATAGCGAAACTCTCTCGAATCTTTTTCTAGTAATTCTTCTTCTTGTCCAATTTTCGGTTGCTTTTTAAGTTTTGCAGCCTCTTTTGTAATTCCAATAACAAGAGTTTTGGCAACATTTAAACTTGCATTTTCTTTGTAGTAATCGAAGATGTTTTTGAGTTCCTTTTTAGAAAAATCAGTCCAGTAAACTTCTAACTCCATTTCTCTATTTCGGAAATTAATTTACTACTTTCAGTCAATCGTCCATTTTTAGAATCTTCTGTAGACTGATCAATTCTTTTTTGAAACTCTTTCATTGTCATAGGTTTCAGCTCAGAATTGTTCTGAGTTTCTTTCTGTAATAATTTTTCTAAATGAGAAATTGCTTTCTCACTTTCCAGTTTGAGAAAATCTTGAATGAAGTTTATTTTTCGAGTTTGCAAGTCCATTTTTCTTTCTTTTTTCCAAAATTACAAATTAACTTTAAACGATAGTTCTTTTTGAGCAGATTTTTCGGAAGCTTGCCGCCAACGTTCTGCGGATTGTGGCAGTTGCGATGATTTATTACTATTGTTACCAAATATAAAAACCATTTTTGAATTTTCGGAGAAAATTCCAGAAAAACCCAAGCCCAGCAATTGCAACAAACCGTTCCTATGTTTGTAAATTATTATTTTTAATGTTAAATCAAAGATAGTAGAAAGAACAAAAGAGCAGAATAAGAACCTCAAACCGCTTAAGCCATCGAGCTTCTCTAACATGATTATTCCTGCTCTTTTTCTTGCTTAAACCGTACAGTTTATTTGAACATCAAGTTCGTGCTAGGATCGTTGGTTATAATGCAAGACTTGTTCTTCCATGTCTTTCAAAAATAAATAAAAAATGGATAACAAAATCAATTATTGTGGAGTTGATGTATCAGCAGAAGTATTAGATACTTATTTTGAAAACCCAGCGGGTCAAAAGATGCATTTACAGGTTACCAATTCTAAGGCAGGATTTAAAAAATTACTTAAGCAAACCGGAAAAGATTGTCATTTTGTAATGGAAGCCACCGGAGTGTATCATTTACAATTCATCTTCTTTTTAGAAGAAATGGATTCGGTCTTTAGCGTAGTGAATGCTTTGCAGATCAAACGTTACATTCAGATGCACCTGGAGCGCAATAAGTCAGATAAAAAAGATGCTAAACACATTTATGAGTTTGGTACAGAGCGTCATCCCGAACGCTTCCAAATGCCTGACAAATCTTATTTTGAATGCCGTTCTATAAACAACGCCATACACGATTTAACGAAAGAAATCACCAAGTTTACCAATCAACTGCATAGTTTAAAGAAAACACCTTTTGACACCAAATCAATTGAATCAGGCTTTGAAAAAATCGTACGGCACTTGAAGAAAGAGAAATGTAATTTGGAGTTGCAGTTGCATGATAAACTGCAGCAATGGGAAGGCGAAACCCTCAAGCTCGTTAAGAGTGTTAAAGGAATTGGTTCCCGGGCAGCGGCAGAAATCATCATTTATACACAAGGATTTAAGGACATGCAGTCGTATCGGCAACTAATCTCTTATGCAGGTCTAAGCCCAACAGAACGGAGCAGCGGGAGCAGTATAAGGGGTCGGGTACGGATATGCAAACAAGGAGGTAAACAATTACGTCACATACTATACATGTGTGCCCTAAACGCAAAGAAAACCAATGCACAATGCAGGGCACTATTTGATCGATTGGTAGAAAAAGGTAAAAACAAAAAAGCAGCCCTGATTGCGGTTTGCAACAAGCTGCTTAAAATTGTATTTGGAGTGGTGAAAAACAGAATAATATACCAGGATAGTTACTTGCAAAAAACAGCTTAAAAAACTTGTTTTTTTACACAGTTCATGTT
>JAYURX010000110.1:0-2093 GCA_043755965.1 Flavobacterium sp.
GCTTTAGACATTCTCGACCAAAATGTTATAGCTTCTTCAGGATTGTAACCGGCAATTGCCATTAAGGTTAATCCAATTTGGTCGCCTTCTGTTTCGTGAGCTCTGCTAAAAGGAAGCATTCCACCAATTTCAGTGGTTGCGCCATAAGCGGTCATTGCGATTTGCTGTACTTCCTGGCTTTTGCCTCCCGTTGCAGCCTGAACTCCTACAGCACCAAGCTGTTGAAGCATACCCGCACTCATTCTTTGCTGACCGTGATTAGCCAAAGCATGCGCAACTTCATGTCCTAAAACGGTTGCCATTCCTGCATCATCTTTTGTTACGGGAAGAATTCCCGAGTACACGACAATTTTTCCACCTGGCATGCACCAGGCATTTATTTGTTTGTTTTCAACCAATTTATATTCCCATTGATAATCTTTCAGGTAGCCTTGATAACCATTCGCATTCAGCCATTTTTCGGCAGCGTTTTTGATTTTGGTACCAACATTTACTACTCTGTTAGCATCGGCAGTTCCTGTAATAACTTTATTTTCTTTTAGAAATGCTCCATATTGAGCAAATGCAGATGGCAAAATTTCGCTATTTGGAACTAAAGCCAGTGTTTGTTTTCCTGTGAAAGGATTTTCAGCACATGATATTGCCAAAGCTATTGCTAAGGCTCCAGTAAATAAAATTCTATTTCTCATAATTTTTGGTTTTATTGGAATCAAATTTATGAATTTTTTATGCGCCTATGATATGTAATTCCGTGAAATCTTTATATAATATCAATGTATTGTCTCCATTGAACTGTAACGACTCCAATGAAATTTTTTCATTATCAATTTCCACTCTTTTAACTTTAAAGGGTAAGGTTTTTAAATTGATTTTGAATTTAGAATAGTGTGTTTCAAAAGTTCCTTCGGTATGCTGCTGAATGAAAAGTTCTTTTTCCTTTCCGTTTAAGGTAAATGTTCGCAGCGAGAATCGGCCTTTGTTATAATCATAGCCATCCTGCGCATCTTCATAAACCGTTGACTTTTCTTTTCCTAATTTGTAATACACATCTAATGTCAATTCATCAAATTGCAATTCTCCAACATATTGCTGCACCGGATATTTTGGAATGATGGCGCCTTCTTTTATAAAAATCGGAATCTGGTCAAAATCTGCTTTTACCCAAAGTTCTTTTTTCCCTTCTGTCAATTCATTTGTCCAGTAGTTATACCAATTTCCTTTTGGCAAATACATACGTCGGCCTTGCGCATTTGGCTCTAATATTGGGCAAACCAAAATCTGATTTCCGAAAATGAATTCGTCCGTTCTATAATGTGTGTGGAAATCTTCCTGGTCAAAATAAACCAAAGGTTTCAACATTGGTGTGCCTTCGTTGACATACTGCCAAAACATAGTGTATAAATAAGGCAACAATTGGTAACGCAATTCGACAAATTTTCTGGTAATATCAATTACTTCTTCGCCAAATGACCAAGGTTCCTGTTCGCCATGATCGCCCGAAGAATGAGTTCTGCAAAACGGATGAAAAACGCCCAATTGTATCCATCTTGCGTATAATTCGCCCGAAGGCTGTTCTGCAAACCCACCAATATCAGAACCGGTGAATCCCATTCCCGACATTGACATCCGTTGCATTTGGATATTGGCAATCCATAAATGTTCCCAACTTGCGACGTTATCGCCTGTCCATGACGATGTATAACGTTGCGCACCGGAATAAGCTGAACGTGTGATGACAAATGGTCTTTTTGGATACGCAAAACGCTTCACACCTTCATAGGTTGCTCTCGCCATTTGGGTTCCGTAAATATTATGTGCTTTTCGGTGACTACACGGATTTCCATCATAATCGTGACGCACATCAGAAGGGAAAGTTTTCCCGGGAACATCCATCACCGCTGGTTCGTTCATATCATTCCAAATACCTTTCACTCCTATTTCCGAAATCAATTCTTTGAATAATCCCGCCCACCATTCGCGAACTTCCGGGTTTGTATAGTCAGGGAAATTGCATTCGCCAGGCCATACTTTCCCTTTCATAAATGGTCCGTCAGCGCGTTTACAGAAATAATCATTTTTCAATGCTTCCTGGT
>JAYURX010000111.1:0-2086 GCA_043755965.1 Flavobacterium sp.
GCGATTAACACCGTTTACAACACAGCATTTGGAGACAGAACAACGCTAAAAGATATGGTTTCTTATTTAAAGGAATACCTGTCCGGATTTGATTCAGCCATTGCAAAGATTGAAGTTGTGCACGGTCCAAACAGGGCAGGAGATATTCCACACTCTTTGGCCAGCATTGACAAAGCAAAAAAATTATTAAACTATACTCCCAGATATTCTTTTCAGGACGGCTTAAAAGAATCCGTGAAATGGTATTGGGATAATTTAAAGTAGGCGGTTATGGTTATCAGTTATCGTCCTTCGACCCTTCGACTCCGCTCAGGGCAGGCGAAGCTCAGGATGACAAGGTTGTCGGTTATTGGTTTGTTTGGATAGAACATACCTGCCTGCCGGCAGGCAGGGAATATAGAACATAGAATATAGATAGAAATGAAAATAAAAAACATTTGTTGTATTGGAGCAGGTTATGTTGGCGGACCAACAATGGCAGTTATTGCCCAAAAATGCCCGGATATTAAAGTTACTGTTGTCGATTTGAATGAAGCACGGATTGCTGCCTGGAACGATAAGGACGTTAACAATATTCCAATATACGAACCGGGACTGAATGAAATGGTTAGCAATGTTCGAGGGAAGAATTTGTTTTTTTCTACCGAGGTTGACAAAGCCATTGATGAAGCCGATTTGATTTTTATATCGGTGAATACACCAACCAAAACCTATGGAACAGGAAAAGGTATGGCTGCCGATTTAAAGCATATCGAACTTTGTGCCCGTCAAATTGCGAAAGTAGCCAAAAACAATAAGATTATAGTTGAGAAATCGACCTTGCCTGTTAGAACGGCAGAAGCTTTAAAAAGCATTTTAGACAATACAGGAAACGGTGTGCAATTTCAGATACTTTCTAATCCGGAGTTCCTTGCAGAAGGTACCGCTGTTGAAGATTTACTAAGTCCGGACAGAGTATTAATTGGGGGAGAAAATACTGTTGAAGGTCAGGCTGCGATAAAATTGTTAGTTGATGTGTATGCTAATTGGGTTCCAAGAGAAAGAATTTTAACTACCAATGTTTGGTCTTCAGAGTTATCAAAGCTTGTGGCTAACGCATTCCTGGCACAACGTGTTTCTTCCATAAATGCTATTTCAGAGCTCTGCGAAAAGACAGAAGCCAATGTCAGCGAAGTAGCAAAAGCTATTGGAATGGATAGTAGAATCGGACCAAAATTTCTGAAAGCTTCAGTAGGTTTTGGAGGCTCTTGTTTCCAAAAAGATATTTTGAATTTGGTCTATATTTCAAAAGCATTTGGATTAAATGAAGTGGCCGATTATTGGGAACAGGTCATCATTATGAATGACCATCAAAAACGTCGTTTTTCAAAGAATATTGTCCAAACACTTTACAACACGGTTTCCGGGAAAAAGATAACCTTTTTGGGCTGGGCATTTAAAAAAGACACTAATGATACCAGAGAATCGGCAGCTATTTATGTTGCGGATGATTTAATAAACGAACAGGCTGATGTCGCTTTGTTTGACCCAAAAGTTTCGCAAAAACAAGTGCTTTCTGATTTGGATTATCTCGCGACACGAAAACCGGCAGAAAATGAAAAGCATATCACTTCTCATGACAATCCTTATGATGCCTGTAAAAACGCACATGCTATTGCCATACTTACCGAATGGGATGAGTTTAGGGAATACGATTGGCAACGAATTTATGATAGTATGCTAAAACCAGCTTTTGTTTTTGACGGAAGAAACCTTTTGGATGGTGAAAAACTGAAAGCTATTGGGTTTCATTTTCAGTCGATAGGGAGTTAGTTGTCGGTTGTCGGTTGTCGGTTATCGGTTGTCGGTTTTCTGTTATCGGTTATCGGTTGTCGGTTGTCAGTTATTCGGTTATCAATTTAAAATGAGAAAAATATGAAGAGTTATAAAGATTTAGATATTTATAATTTAAGTTTAAATTTATTTTATAAAACACATCAAATTTCTTTGAAACTTCCAAAATATGAATTATATGAATTGGGTAGTCAAATAAGAAGGTCGTCAGATTCGATTACAACTAATATTGTAGAAGGTTATGGGCGCAAAA
>JAYURX010000112.1:0-2086 GCA_043755965.1 Flavobacterium sp.
TTTAATGACTGTAAGTTTCGATACTCAAAAGCCCGATGCCTATGATTCTGGGGAATGGTTCAAGTTTAGAATACATTACGGTTTCATCAATGCAGGCTATGCTACTTTAGAAGTAAAGGAAGCTGTCAGAGGTAACAAAAAAATATATCATGCTATTGGAAAAGGATATACTGTCGGAATGTCACGGTTTTTCTTTAAAGTAAATGACAACTATGAAAGCTATTTTGATAAAGTTACCAACAAGCCTTTTCAATTTGTTAGAAAAATTGACGAAGGAGGTTACACTAAAAACCAGGAAGGGTTCTTTAATCAGGATGCCAATAAAGTTTTGGTAAAAGATTATAAAAAGAAAACAGAGAAAACGATTTCAGTTACCGAGAACGTTCAGGATATAATTTCAACTTTTTACTTTTTAAGAAACCATCCCAATATTGATAAGCTAAAAGTGGGAGAATCCGTTGTAGTAGATATGTTTTTTGATGACGAGGTCTATAAGTTCAAGTTAAAATTCATAGGAAGAGAAAATTTAAAAACTAAATTTGGCACTTCGCCAACTATGATTTTTAGACCAATAGTTCAATCCGGAAGAGTTTTTAAGGAAGAAGAAAGTCTAACGGTTTGGATTTCTGATGATGAAAATAAAATTCCGTTGAGAATAAAAGCGAGCTTAGCAGTTGGTTCTATAAAAGCCGATTTAGATAGCTTCAAAGGATTAAAAAATCCATTTATGGTTAAATCAAAATAATTAATGAACAGTAAGACAAATTCAGACTCAATAGTAGAAGCATTAAGCCAAAAATTTGATGCCATAGATCAAAAAACGGAAACACATCTTGAAGGTTTGCTTTGGTCAAAGCCATTAACCTATTGGGATTATATCCAAACCGATGCTTTACTGAATTTGCAAATACAAAGAACTGTTCTCCCTGATGAAATGGTTTTTATCATGTATCATCAAGTCAATGAGTTGTTGTTCAAAATGATACTTTGGGAAATAAATCAACTCTGCCATACGGATAAACCAAAAACAGATTTCTTTACTGAAAAACTTCGACGAATAAGCCGTTATTTTGATATGTTGACGACTTCATTCGACATTATGGGAGACGGAATGGAAGTGGAACAATATATGAAATTCAGGAATACACTAACTCCAGCCAGCGGTTTCCAAAGTGCACAATACCGATTTATTGAATTTTCCTCAACCGATTTAATTAATCTGATTGATTATCGATTCAGGGATTCGATCGACAGAAATACGCCCTATTCTCATGCTTTCGAACACCTATATTGGCAGGCTGCCGGAAAAGATTATCAAACAGGGAAAAAATCGTTTTTGATTTTAGAATTCGAAAGGAAATATCGTGAAGAATTCTTACGCTTTATGGAACAATACAACACCATCAATATTTGGCAAAAATTCAAGCAATTGCCGGAAGCTGACCAAAAAGTCAGCGAATTAGTTAAGGCCATGCGTCATTATGATCACACCGTAAACATCACTTGGGTTATGGGACATTTGAATGCAGCCAGAAAATATATCGACAGCGGAAAAGGCTCAGGCGAAGCAACAGGTGGAAGTGATTGGAAAAAATACATGCATCCAAAATACCAACGAAGAATATTTTTCCCGGACTTATGGAGTGAAGAAGAATTAAGAAACTGGGGCGAAGGAGCATAGTTTAAGTATCATGTCAAAAATCTTTCAAAAAATCTTTCTCATTTTTCTTCTGTCAACATTCGTAATCTCATGTAATAAAGTTGAAGAAGAAGAAAAAGCAATTGTTCCAAAAGCCAAACCTAAATTGGTAGAATTCGGATTCAATATGAATGATTTTAATATGGTTAACGACACCATAAAATCAGGAGATACTTTTGGAAGTTTGTTGGAAAAGCAAAACCTTAACGGAAAAGAAGTTTACGATATTGTCGCCAAAGTAAAAGATACTTTTGATGTCAGAAGTATCCGAAAAGGGAAACCCTATACTATCCTGCGAAGCAAAGACAAAACCAACAAAATTCAGGTTTTTATTTATCAGCCAGACAAATTAAATTACTATGTCGTTGATTTTAGAGATTCGATAGT
>JAYURX010000113.1:0-4805 GCA_043755965.1 Flavobacterium sp.
GCAAAAATATAAAAAGGTTTAGGATTGTAGGGAAAATTATTCAAGATATAATCAATATTTCAATCAGAATTATTACTTTTAATCTAAACTAACCCAACAATGAAAATATATATACGTAACATGGCTTGCGAAAGCTGTATAGTCGTTGTAAAAGACGCACTTTTAAAACTAAACCTCCACCCCGTAAAGGTACAGCTTGGGTTGGCTGAAACAAAGGAAGAATTAACCGATGCTAAAAAGCAAAAACTCGATGACATAATCAATAAGGTTGGCCTTGAAATTGTGGAAAGCAAAGGCAGTATCCTCATTGAGAGTATCAAAAATTACTGCCATGAATATGTGGTTTCCGAAAAATACGTAAAGACTAACATCTCTGACTTTTTATCCCAAAAACTGAGTAGGGATTATAATTACTTATCCAATGTTTTTTCTGAAATTGAGTTATGTACGATTGTTCAGTATATCAGTCTGATAAAAATGGAAAAAGCCAAAGAAATGATTTTATTTGAGGATCATAATTTCACTGAAATTGCGACTAAACTCAATTTTAGTAACCTTTCTGCATTTTCTACACAGTTCAAGAAGATTACAGGGTTTAGTCCAACCCATTTCAAAAACCTGAAGAATAAAAGAAGGTTGACAATTCAGGAATTAGCAAGAAAAAAACAGTAAAATTTATAAATTTTAAATATAAAATTACAACTGCTTCTTGACTGAAAAACATAATTTTACATCGATTTATTCTTAATAAAAGCTGATGAAGAAATTTGATATTTTTTACGCCGATGATGACGAGGATGACTTAATGTTGTTTAACGAAGTCGTGGAAAAAATTTCAAATGATTCCCAAAACGAAATTAATTTACATATCCATTTAAACGGGGAAAGTCTCATTGAAAACATTAAAAAGAATAAAGATTCAAATGGAGTTGTCTTTCTCGATATTAATATGCCTTTAAAATCGGGTTTTGAGATATTGGAAAGAATCAGACAAGAGCCAGAAATAAGCCAATTTCCCGTTATCATGTACTCAACAAGTTCTAACAGGGACAATATAGACAAGAGTAAGTATCTTGGAGCAAACTTTTATGTCGTTAAGCCTTATGAATTTAAAGATTTACTAAAAATGATTTCAACATTCATTCAAATGAATTGGAAAAACTACCAACCCGAAAAAAATAACTTTCTATACAAAGGTTAATAAATCTGTTTGCCCAAATTTTTTTTACCACTTTCACGAAAGATATTAGAATTAGTCTTAATCAAAAAATAAATCTATATCTTTGAATTAGCAAATTCCAAACCTCAATAAGCCTTGAGGTTTGGATTTTTACTTTTGTATTTTTAGAGCACTATGGATTTACAGGATCAATTGAAAAAACTTTTTCCCGAGCATCAACCTTCAAACGAACCTGAGGCAGTTGAACTGCAAGAGCATACTCTTTTTATCCAAAAAGAACCCATGATCTGCAAATACGAAAGACGAAAAGGAAAAGCCACCACCATCATTGAAGGCTATGAAGGCAGTGAGGAAGATTTCAAACTATTAGCCAAAGAATTAAAAACCAAACTCAGTGTTGGTGGCACTTTTAAGGACAGCGCTATCATCATCCAGGGCGATTACCGCGATACCATAATGAACCTACTAAAAGACAAAGGCTTTAAGGTAAAGCGTGTTGGAGGCTAATAAAGTGTTCAGTCACAGTAAACAGTTTTAAACCATAAACTATAAACTTTTAAACTAACCATGATAAAATCATCAGAATTAATATTAAACCCAGACGGAAGTGTTTATCACTTAAACCTCAAACCTGAAAATATTGCCAGAGACATTATATTTGTAGGTGATCAAAACAGAGTTGAAAAAATCACACAGTTTTTTGACAGCATAGAATTCTCAACACAAAAACGGGAATTTAAAACGCAAACAGGTGCTTATAAAGGCAAAAGAATTACCGTAATGTCAACCGGAATTGGTCCTGACAACATTGACATTACCATTAATGAATTGGATGCTTTGGTGAATATTGATTTGGAAACGCGTAAACCAAAGACGAAGCTAACTTCACTAAACATCGTTCGTATCGGAACTTCGGGTTCGTTACAGGAAGATATTCCTGTAGATAGTTTTGTGATGGGTGAATTTGGACTTGGATTGGATAATATGCTCCGCTCTTACGTCATTGATGACATTTGTGAGACAGCTATGGAAGATGCTTTTATCAAACACACCAATTGGGATTTGAGAAAAGGGAAACCATACATTATCGCCTGTTCCGAAACGATGAAAAGTAAATTTGACAGCGACCAAATCCACAAAGGAATTACAGGAACTGCCGGTGGCTTTTATGGTCCACAAGGAAGAGTGTTGCGTTTGGCAATTCAGGATCCGGAGTTGAATAGCAAGATGGATAATTTCAAATTCAACGATGTCAGAATGGCAAACCTTGAAATGGAAACTTCAGCTATTTATGGACTAGGAAAACTTTTAGGACACAATTGTTTATCATTGAACGCTATCATTGCGAATCGTGCCAACGGAACATTCAGTGCCGATCCGTACAAAGCTGTTGACGAATTGATTCAATATACTTTAGGGAAGTTTGCGAAATAGAAAAAAGAGAATAGAAAATAGAATATAGATTAACTCTATTCTAATATTCTATGTTCTATATTCTTATTAAAGAACATGATGGTGTCTATGAACCTAATCCTCGAAACCGACCGTCTTCTACTCCGTCCATTGGAACTTTCCGATGCTGAAGACATGTTTGCTATGGATACCAATCCTGAAGTACACAAATACCTTTGGCAAAAACCATTTCAGGATATAAAAGAAAGCATTAAAATAATCGAATACGTCAGAAACCAATATGAAACCAACAATATTGGCCGTTTTGCTACAACAATAAAAGAAACCGGAGAATTCATCGGCTGGACGGGAATTAAATTTGTTCACGATCATATCGAAAACGGAAATACTAATTTTTATGACTATGGTTATCGCTTAAGCGAAAAATTTTGGAACAAAGGCTATGCAACAGAAGCAACAAAACTCTGGCTGGATTATGGTCTGAACCAAATGAGCATTGATAAAATTCACGCTTACACACATGGCGAAAACATTGCTTCGAATATTGTTTTAAGAAAAACCGGCATGACATTCATGCAGGAATATATAGCCGAAGATGGTGTCAAATGGAATTGGTGGTTAATAGAAAATCCTTTGAAAGAAAAAAGAAAATAGAACATAGAATATAGAAATGTCTAATCTCTATTTTCTATATTCTATACTCTTAAAAAAAAATATGAAAACAATAAAAATAGTCGGTGTTCCCGAACATTTCAATTTGCCCTGGCAAATGTGTATCGAAAATGGGGAGTTTGAGGAAATCGGAATTGATTTACAATGGACAGACGTTCCTGAAGGCACAGGCAAAATGTGCCAGATGCTCCGTGATGGAGAAACCGATATGGCCGTAATCTTAACCGAAGGCATCGTAAAAGATATCCTTGCCGGAAATGACTGTTCCATTGTGCAGGTTTATGTTGAAAGCCCTTTGGTTTGGGGTATTCACGTCGCTGCTAATTCAAAATACAATACACGGGCTGATTTAGAAAATAACAAGGTTGCCATTTCACGCTATGGTTCGGGTTCACATTTGATGGCGTATGTCAACGCTCAAAATCAAAATTGGAATACAGAAAAATTGCAATTTGAAATAGTAAATACTATTGATGGCGCAGTGGAAGCACTGACTAATGGCAGCGCCGATTACTTTATGTGGGAACGTTTTATGACAAAGCCTTTGGTTGATAAAGGTATTTTTCGTCGTGTTGCCGATTGTCCAACGCCTTGGCCCTGTTTTGTCATTGCCATTCGAAATGAGTTTTTGGAAGCTAACAAGCAATCAGTAGCTCTGATTTTGGAAACGATAAACAAAACTACCATCGAATTCAAAGACATTCCAAGCATTGACCGAACTTTGGCTTCCAAGTACAATCAAAAAATAGAAGATATTCAGGAATGGCTATCGCTAACCAAATGGTCCCAAAAACCTTTAGCCGAAAAAGTGTTAAACAATATCCAAAATCAATTGTTTGACCTCAAAATTATCGATAAAAAAGGTACTTTTGCTGAAATAGTAAAAGCCGTTTAGCTTTTACCATTGGCAATATGATAAAATTAGGAGGTCTTACTTATCAACAACTTAGAGAAAAATTCAGGATAAAAAGTCCATGGGACATGATTATCATTTTTATCTTAAACATCCTGATTACCATTCCTATTTTTATTATTGCCCACCACAATCTTATTACACTTGATTGGGCACATCACGTAGACAGGATTTTATTGTTTCTTGTTATCCTTATAGCCATTCAGCTTATTTTAAGGGCTTTGCGAAGGGTAACCTTAATTTCGGTGATACTCTATTTACTTTTTTTGCTTTTTGGCACCATATCAGGCCAATACAATTTTCAAAGCGTGTTTGAAGATTATCGCTCCATGATGTACACCATGAATGATGATCCTTATCCGCAGGATATCATCATTACCAAATTGCTGCCTTTTCCCAACAAATCAAAAATCCTGAACGCAGTAGAATATCAAAATCCAAAAATTAGAAACTTTGCCATCAAGGCTATCGACAAGCATTTTAAAAATGTAAAAGGATATAATGATTATTTTACCATTATTCAGTCATTTGCTATTTTTAAGGAAGTAAACAGCCGCTGGTATTACATCAGCGACCCAAAAGGCAGTGATTATATTGCCAAAGCCACCGAATCTGTGCAATATCTTT
>JAYURX010000114.1:0-4786 GCA_043755965.1 Flavobacterium sp.
AGAGAATTTATCAGGTAGAGCGGTGGAATTCGTTACTATCCGTAAAGGAGAAATGCTTTCTATGGAAGCTAAAGGCGAGCGTATGATTGTGAAATTCAATATTCCGTCCCGTGGAATTATCGGATTGAGAAATCTATTGCTTACAGCTACAGCCGGTGAAGCAATTATGGCACACCGTTATATTGGATACGAACCATTCAAAGGCGAAATTCCTGGACGTAACAACGGTTCTTTAATTTCTATGGAAAACGGAAAAGCAATTCCTTATTCTATCGATAAATTACAGGATCGTGGTAAATTCTTCGTTAATCCTAATGACGAAATCTACGAAGGTCAGGTTATTGGAGAAAACTCACGTAGCGATGATATGAGTATCAACGTTACCAAGGCCAAAAAACAGTCCAACGTTCGTTCTTCTGGAAATGATGAAAAAGCTAGGATCATCCCTCCGATTATTTTTTCATTAGAAGAAGCGTTAGAATACATTCAAAAAGATGAATATGTAGAGGTGACGCCAAAATCTATTCGTTTGCGTAAAATCTATTTAACAGAAAACGATAGAAAACGTAATAAAATCTAAGTTGTATTTACAATAAAAAAGAAACCCATTCATAACTGAATGGGTTTGTTGTTTTTGAAGCTAATCCGGCTTTCCGTTCTATCTTTTTTTAAATTGCCACGGGTTTAAACCCTTGGCAATTTAAAAAAAGGATGCCACTGCAATCCGGGCTAGGGCTATTTCCTCAACAGGAACTCCAGCGGGATATCAAGTCTTTCACGCCAGGCACTTTCTGAATGGTCTTTTCCCGGAAAGAATTTGGTTATCCAGTTTTTACTGGTGAATCCTTTTTTCCGCATGATAATATCTACCTGTTTCTGTAATGTTGGATAAAGTGCATCCAGTGTTTTGTCACCATAATCAAAATAGATTTTATGATTTTTTGGATTTGGCAAATTACTTTTCAGATAATTGTAAAATGCTTGCGGAACCGGGTTATTTTCAATTTGATAAATTCCAGACCAATGTGTAGATAAACAAGCAGCACCACCAAAAACATCTGGGTATTCACAAATAGCATACATCGAAATCAATCCACCCATACTCGAACCTGCGATAAAGGTATTTGCTGCATTGGCTTTGGTGGCAAAGGTTTTGTCTATGAATGGTTTCAATTCGGTTACGATAAATTTTAAATAATCGTCTGAAATAGGATTGAAGACAACCTCTATTTTTGCTCTTTGTATTAAATAATTAGAAATATATTCTTTGTCTGCCTCAGAAATATTTTTATACGCTTTTTCGGGAAAATATTCCTGATGTCTTTTTAATCCATTGTTCCAAATGCCTACTACGATGAATTTCCTTGTTTTGTTTTCTGCAATTAATTTTCCGGCTACTTCATCCACTTCCCATACTTGTTTGTTCCAAGAAGTTTCTGCATCGTATAACATTTGGCCATCGTGCATGTACAAAACAGCGTATTTTTCTTTATCAGTATAACCATTAGGCAACCAAACATCAATATTTCGGGCATCAACATAGTCTGATTTGAAGTTCAGGAATCGCTCAATTCTTCCCGAAGAAACTTTTATTTCCTGCGCAGTAGAAACCATTCCGATAAATATAAAAAGTGCACTTATTATTTGCTGTTTCATGATCTTATCGCTTTAAGGCAAAATGCCCTTTGTTAGTTCGTCTGTCAGGCAATTGAATCGTGAACCAATAATCATCTGCAGGCATCAGTTTACCGTTAAATGTCCCATCCCAACCCAAATCAACCGAACTAATTTGCTTTAATAATTTCCCGAAACGGTCATAAATATAAATTACGGAACCCGCATTTTGTGCCAAAGGATTGATATCCTTTATATTCCAATAATCATTAAAACCATCACCATTTGGGGTGAAATAGTTGGGTATCTGTATCAAATAAAATTCCTGCTCAACTGTTCCACAACCGTTTTTGTCACGAACGTAAGCAGTGTAAACCAAACCGCTTAAATTAGTGAAGACCGCACTATCCTGAAAATGAACCCCATCAATCGAATATTCATAATTTCCCGTACCAGAAGGAACAATTTCAACAGCATTGTTTTCATTGAAATCATGTACGATGATGCTGGTAATACTTGCGATTTCTGAACCAATTACCGTAAAAGTTTTTTCTTTGGTGCAGCCATCCGCGTTTTCAATGGTGACAGTATAGATTGCCGGAGTTGAAACCTGAATCGATTGTGTGGTTTCGGCAGTGCTCCAGGTATAAGATTGATAACCTGCATCAGCCGTTAATGTTACCGGGTTGTTGTTGCACATTCCAACAATCTCATCTGCAATCGTATCAGTAAAAACATTGATATTTATAGTAACAGGAGTTGGAGTGTAGCAATTATTGTTGTCAATTTTGGCATAGATTACCTGCTGAAAAGGAATCGTTAGCTGAAAGGAATTTGGCAATGCAGTTGTACTTGTCGGACTAGTATAAAAACTCACCTGATAACTTGCCGGCAAATTCAAAAACAGTGTCGGAACCATATCGCTCAGCGAAATTGTAGTAATTCCATCTTGCAAAGCATCTGCATCACAATAAGTATAGGTAGTCTGTCCGGTTATAAGCTGTGGTGCAAAATCCAAATCAATAGCTGCAACAGTCGTGCAGGTTGGAGAATAAGTAGTAGTAAGCGAATAGGTTCCGTTTTGCGCACTTGTATAAGGCGGATTAAAAATCAATGTCGCGGCATTTTGTCCCGGAATTGGATTCGTGTTGAAATTCCATTGGTAACCCAAAGCACCGGGCGCTGTTCCGTTCAAAGTCAAACTTTCATTTGGGCATACCGGATTATTATTGGCAAAAGTTCTGTCCGCTCCCAAATCTACACCAACAGAAAAACTGCTTCCTTTTAAGAAAATTGCCGAATCGTATCTGTAATTTCCTTCATCAGCAATAACTAATTTTATATGGTATTGTTGTCCTGGAATTACAGCTGATTTTGCAGTTAATACTACTGTTTGTCCATTGAAATTTGTTGGATATTCAACGGGATTAAAGGTATCAAAATACTGTGCATTTTGTGCAGGACATGCTCCCGGAATATCGGGATGGACACTTGTGACTTTAACCGGAATGGTGGTATTCGGAATTAGAGCCAGATTTTGATAGGTTGGACTCCCGACTTGGTTTAATAAAAAAGCAAACCCATCAGAATAGGCGCAGGGTGCGTTATCATGATATTCTTCGGAAGCAAAAATATAATCAAAACTAATCTGATTCCCCAAAGGAATAAAATCAAATTCCAAAACGGTTGCGTTCACTGAATTAGTTATGCCTAATGCTATATTCAAATCGGTGTCGCCATTCCATCCCATACCGCCTCCGTCATCAGAAATAAAAGTATTTGGACCTCGTGCATCTATAATTTTTCCGGTACTCAGAATTACTCCTTCTGCAAAGGGGAAAGTTGAACCGTTAGCATTGAAATATCCCCAGCTATTTTCGCCTGTAGAAAAATTACCACCGGATACCGAAATATTGGAAACAGAAGCACAACCCGAATTTATCAGGACATTTTCTATTAGCTGAAGCGGAGTATAAGTTTCATCTGTAGAAATGTATTGAGCAGAAGCGGCACTACATACCAGTACAAGCAAAAGATAAATTTTTTTAAAAAACATTGTGGGTTTTTATTTGGTACAAAAATAACTTGATAATGCCGAATTTCTATTATTAAAAAGGAAAAACTGAAGTTTTTGTACCAGAAGCCCACTAGGCTTCCTCCTCTTAATATCAAATACTATCTTTTTAAAGTAAAATGCCCTTTAGCACTTCTTCCATCTTCAAATTTGATGTTGTACCAATAATCATCCCCAGGCATTGGATGTCCATTGAATGTCCCGTCCCAACCCATACCAGTTGTACCAATTTGTTTCAATAATTTTCCGAAACGATCAAAGATGTAAATCGTTGAGCGATAATTAAATTGGGCACTTACGCCTTTTACATTCCAATAATCGTTGTAACCATCGCCATTTGGTGTGAAATAATGTGGAATTCCAAGCACAGCAACCGTAATTGGGCCAACCGAACCACACCCATTTTGGTCACGAACATAAATATCGTGAAGTCCCATTGGCACATTATCAAAGAAATTACTGTCTCTATATGGACCGTTAACATCATCAATTGCAAACTCGTAATCGCCTAAACCTGTTACGTTAACTGTTATAGAATTTATTTCACCCAAATCAATCACATCTATAGATTGAATGGTGGCTATCTCCGAACCGGTAACGGTAATCACTCTGGTTTTAGTACAACCAAAAGCATTGGTAACATCCACACTGTACGTTCCGGGTGTATTCACTGTGAGAGTTGGAGTTGTTACACCATTCGCTACATTATTGGTATACCATTGAAATGTGTAATCAGTAGTTGGCGAACCATCAAGAATTCCTGCATCAATCAAAGCTTGTGTAGCCGGCAAACAAATAATAATGTCTTCCTCCAAATCTATTTTTGGAGTTGGATAAACAACAAACGGGATGGTTAATTGTGCTGTGCAGGTTGTATTGATTGGGTTCTCAACAACGACTCTTATATTTTGTGTTGCTGTTGTGAATGGATTGGGTAACGGACTTGGCAGCGGATTATTATTTTGGTCAAAATAATACACAGTTACTCCGGTTTGGCTTCCAAGAATGGTAGATTGAAATGTCGAAGTGTCAAAATCATGCATTCCATTTTGGTCAACAGGATTGAGTTCTTCATCACATATTGAAGTCAGGCTTGAT
>JAYURX010000115.1:0-2074 GCA_043755965.1 Flavobacterium sp.
AAAAGAAAATAGATTATAGAATATAGACTTGTCTATTCTCTATTTTCTTTGTTCTATATTCTTTTTTTGTATTTTGGCTAACTGTAAAACCAAACTTATGTCACCAACAACCATTCTTATTATCATTGTTATTTATTTTGGATTATTGATTTTGATTTCCAATTGGGTCAGCAAAAAAAGCTCTGACAATGATACGTTTTTTAAGGCTAATAAAAATTCAAAATGGTATTTGGTTGCCTTCGGAATGATAGGTACGGCCTTGTCTGGCGTGACTTTTATTTCTGTTCCCGGCGAAGTGGGAAATCCTGATTTGCAGTTCAAATATTTCCAGTTTGTTATCGGAAACGCTCTTGGTTTTATAATCATTGCCAAAGTTCTGCTTCCACTCTATTATCGGATGAATCTGACGTCAATTTACAGTTATATTGAACAGCGTTTGGGTGTTATAAGCTATAAAACGGCTGCTACTATTTTCCTAATCAGCAGAACAATTGGTTCTTCTTTTCGATTGTATTTAGTAGTGATAGTGTTGCAGCGCTATGTTTTTGATGCGTTCGGCGTTCCATTTGCATTAACGGTTTTGATTTCCCTCGGATTAATCTTTGCCTACACCTATCGCGGCGGATTGAAAACGATTATTATTACCGATACGTTACAAACTTTCTTTCTGGTTTCCTCTGTTTTCCTGACGATAATTTTCGTTTGCCAAAGCCTGGATTTTGGAGCCATCGAAGCGTTTGAAGCCGTAAAAAACAGCAATTATTCTAAAGTGTTTTTTTATGAAGATTACCTGAAAGGCAACTTTGTACTAAAACAAATTCTGGGTGGAATGTTCGTAACCATTGCTATGGTTGGACTTGATCAGGATTTAATGCAAAAGAATTTGAGTTGCAAAAACATTGGCGAAGCCCAAAAAAACATGTATACGTTTACTACCGTTTTTGTGATTATCAATATTTTCTTTTTGAGTGTTGGCGCTTTGCTATACTTGTATGCCGAAAAAAATGGCATTGCGATTCCAATGGTTGATGGTGTTGCAAGAACCGATTATTTGTTTCCCGAAATTGCCTTTAAACATTTGAGTATTGTTCCTGCCATAATCTTTTTATTGGGTTTAACCGCAGCAACATTTGCCACAACCGACTCGGCTTTGACCGCTTTGACAACCTCATTTTGCGTAGATTTTCTAGGAATGGATAAAACTGAAAATCTGAACAAACCCAACATCGTAAGAACACGCCATTTTGTGCATGTTGGCTTTTCAATGCTGATGTTTTTGGTCATTATAATTTTTAATTCGCTGAATGACAAATCGGTCGTAACAATGATTTTTAAAGTCGCGAGTTATACCTATGGACCACTTTTAGGGCTGTATGCTTTTGGATTGTTTATGAAATCGAAAACGGTGCACGACAAGTATGTGCCCTTGATTTGTTTGCTATCACCGGCCATTTGCTTTTTGATCAGCAAAAATTCAGCAGCACTTTTTGGAAATTATGTAATCGATAACGAACTGATTATCGTAAATGGATTCATTACGTTTATTGGACTACTTTTGATTAGCAAACCGGCAACCCAAAATACCCGATATTAAAAGGATTGCTTTATAGCCTGGTTTTAGTGGAAATCATCCCGATTTATCGGGATATTGTAACGGAAAACAGGAATATGGATTGCCGAGCAGCCCGAACCTTTCGCTCCTGACTTCGACAGGCTCAGTTTGACATAAATAATTAATACTGATTCGTCGCCAATAAAACCAACGTACAGGCTACTTCCACTTTGATGCCATTGCTTTGCAGCAATTGGTAAAACTGTGGATTTTCGGTACCGGGATTGAAGATAACGCGCTTTGGTTTGGCTTCAATGATGTAATTGTAATAATCTATTTGATTCTTGGGATTTAAGTACAAAGTCACCGTATCGATACTGGCAAGCGGGATTTGTTTGGTATAAATTTTAACACCCGCAACTTCACCCTGCTGTTGTCCAATGGCAATCACCGAATGGCCTTTTTCCACCAATCTATTGATGGCAATATTCGCATATTTCTCTGGTCTTGAAGTAGCGCCAA
>JAYURX010000116.1:0-11570 GCA_043755965.1 Flavobacterium sp.
AAGAACACAGGCGAAATCTGGCATTTTAAAATCCTTTCAGAAGGAGCAGTCGCTGCCGGAATACGACGTATTGAAGCCATCACCGGTGATGCGGTGAAAGCCTATTTTACCCAACAGGAAAATGATTTAGAGGCAATAAAGGAAACCTTGAAAAATCCCCAGGATACTTTAAAAGCGGTGGTTTCATTGCAGGATGATAATGCCAAACTGAGGAAACAAATAGAGCAGTTACTAAAGGAAAAAGCAAAAGGGCTAAAAGGTGACTTGGCTTCACAATTACAGGACATAAACGGAATCAAATTCCTGGCAACGCAAGTCGATTTGAATCCTGAAGGCGCAAAAGATTTGGCCTATGAATTGGGAACTTTGGGAACCAATTTATTTCTGGTTTTGGCTACAGCCGAAGATGGTAAACCAACGTTAAGCTGCTATATCTCAAAAGAATTAGTTGCTGCCAAAAACCTTAATGCCGGAACCGTAGTCCGCGAACTTGGAAAATACATACAAGGCGGCGGCGGCGGACAGCCTTTCTTTGCAACAGCTGGCGGAAAAAATTTAGCCGGAATTAAAGAGGCTTTGGAGAAAGCGGTGGATTTTATAAACGTTTAAAATTGTCATTCCCGCGAAGGCGGGAATCCATCTTTAATCACAGTGGATTCCAGCCTTCGCGCGAAAGACAAAATAAAATGTTGTTCTTTATTCCTTTTTCCGCTCACCAATCTGCTGACGCCACATAGCATAATACAAGCCCTTTTCTTCTATCAAAGCTTCATGTCTGCCTTGCTCTATGATTTTCCCTTGTTCCAATACAAAAATCTTATCCGCATGCATTACGGTGGATAAACGATGCGCAATCAAAACCGTAATCCTGTTTTTATCCGAAATGTTTCGGATAGTGGCATTAATTTCCTCTTCGGTAATCGAATCCAAAGCCGAGGTCGCTTCATCAAATATCAATAAGTTTGGGTTCCGTAAAATAGCTCGTGCAATAGACAATCTTTGCTTTTCGCCACCGGAAACCTTGATGCCGCCTTCACCAATGGTTGAATTCAAACCGTCTTCGGCACGTGCTAATAATTTATCGCAACTGGCTTTGTGCAATACTTCAATTAATTCCTCGTCGGTTGCCGATGGTTTTACGAACAATAAATTTTCCCTGATTGTTCCCGAAAATAATTGGGCATCCTGAGTTACGAATCCGAGTTGCTTTCTCAAATCCAGTAAATCAATTTCGCTCGAATCAATCGAGTTGTATTTAACATGGCCTTTTGCCGGCGGATACAATCCGACCAACAGTTTTACCAAAGTTGTTTTTCCTGCTCCGGACGGACCAACAAAGGCGACGGTTTCGCCCTGCTTTATATCGAAAGTGATGTCTTCCACAGCAGGATGTTTGGCCGTTTTGTGTTTGAAACTCACGTTTGAGAAATGCAATGCCTGGATCGCGCCTACGTGTTTAGCGTCTTTTGGACGATATTCTTTTGGAGCATTCAGTAAATCCTTGAAATTTTCCATAGAAACTTTAGTTTCATTCAACGCAATGATAAACGCACCCAATTCTTGTAAAGGGCCAAAAATAAAGAATGTAAAAAATACCATAGTCAATAAATCACCGACAATGATTTTGTCGCCAAATAGGAAATAATAAAGCGTAAAGACTACACATGTTCTCAGAAAATGAACCGTAGTGCCCTGAATAAAACTCAAACTTCTGATAAAACGAATCTTTTGCAATTCGAGTTGTAGGATTTTCAAGGTGTTTAAATTCAGACGCTTTTCTTCCTGATAGGTTAATCCCAAACTCTTTACCAACTCAATATTCCGCAAACTTTCAGTTGTTGAACCAGCCAATGCATTGGTTTGTGTGACAATCTTTCGGGAAACTATTTTTATTTTTTTACCCAGATAGGAACTAATAACTGCTATAACCGGAGCGGTAATCAAAAAGATAATCGAGATTCTGTAATCGATTCGGGAAACGTACACAATCACAAAAATGAACCCAATTACAGTTTGGAATATAAGCGAAATGGAAAGCGTTATCAGCTTTTCAGAATCCATCCGCACTTTGGTTAACTTACTCAACGTTTCGCCGCTGCGTTGGTCTTCAAATTCTTCGTAGGGTAAATCCAAAGATTTTTTAATGCCGTCGGTATACATTTCGGCACCGGTTCGCTGAATTACAATATTGGTAAAATAATCCTGGAAGTTTTTGGTAATCCTGGAAATCATGGCTGCGCCTAATGACAATCCCAGCCAAAAGGAAAGGGATTTGATAAAACCAATTTCGTTGCCTTTGTACTTTGAGATGCCAACACCACAATCCTGCATTAATTTACCAGTGATTATAGAGTCAGACAAGCTAAAGCAAATGTTTATAGCCGCCATGAGCAGCGCAAAAAACAACAGCAGTTTATGTTTTTTGAGATAAGCGTATAATAGTTTCATGAAGAATAAAATTAAGAATGTCAAAAGTAGAAAATAAATAATCACTTCGCCTGCCTTTAGATTGTATTCGTTTATAATTCGATAGAGAAGGTATGCTTAGAAAATCATTTCGTATTTTTGAATTTTAAAATTTGAAAATGAACTTCACTACTACTATTCCAATCAAAAAATCGTCCAATCCGATAACTTATGATTCAAGTATTGTGTCGTTGGGTTCGTGTTTTGCGGAAAATATGGGAGATAAGTTCCGCTATTTCAAATTTCAAAGCGTAGTCAATCCGTTTGGGATAATCTTTAATCCGGTTTCTATTGAAAATTTGGTTTCGAGAGTGGTTACTAATCAAAAGTTTACGGAAAACGATATTTTCTTTCACAACGATTTGTGGCATTGCTACGAAGTGCATTCCGAATTAAGTCATCCGGATAAAGAAATTTTTTTGGCAAATCTTAATCGCCTAATCGAATCAACGCATAACCAAATAACCAAATCCTCACACATCATAATTACTTACGGAACGTCCTGGGTGTACCGAAATAAACAGTCAGGAAAAATTGTAGCCAATTGCCATAAAGTGCCGCAAAGCGAATTTAATAAGGAAATCCTTTCAGTAGAAATTATTGAAAAGTCTGTTCAAAATTTAATCGATTTAATTCAAAAAATAAATCCGGATTGCAATTTCATATTTACAGTTTCACCAGTCCGACATATAAAGGATGGCTTTGTAGAAAACCAAAGAAGCAAGGCACATCTTATTACAGCTTTGCACAATGTTGTCACACTGAGCCTGTCGAAGTGCAACTATTTCCCATCCTACGAAATCATGATGGACGAACTGCGTGACTATCGTTTTTATGCCGAGGACATGTTGCATCCAAGCCAAACGGCGATAGATTATATTTGGGTTCGCTTTTTTGAAAATTATATTTCAGAAGAAAATTTTGCAGCGATGGAAGAAGTGTGCAGTATTCAGAAAGGATTAGCACACCAGCCTTTTAATCCTGATTCTGATAGTCATCAGAAGTTTCTCCGTACGCTTAACGAAAAGATTATCAAGGTTAAAAAGAAATTCCCTCACTTTCATTTTTTACCAAAATAATCATTTGATATAAGGCTTAGTTGTTAAATTGCATTATCGGTTTATAAATTATTCTATATTTGAAAGGATGAAAATTACCGACAGAAAAACCGAAATCATTACAGTGGCTGCCAAGCTTTTCAAAGAGAAAGGCTATAGCGCTGTAACGATGCGCGACATAGCACAGGCTATGGACATCAAAGCGGCGAGTTTGTACAATCATATCAAATCCAAACAGGAAATCCTTGTTTTAATCATTATTGAAATAGCTGAAGAATTCACCCGAACGATGGACGAAGTAGTGGCTTCTGATGAAAGCACCATCAAAAAAATTGAAAGAATCATTCAGCTTCACATTGATATCACTTTGCTTGACGCTAATGCACTGGCGTGCCTGAATAATGATTGGATGCATTTGGCCGACCAGCAATTGACCTACTTCATCAAAATGCGTGAAGACTATGAAGAGAATTTCCGCACTATCATCAAAAAAGGTATCGTTGACGGTGAAATCAAAAACCTCAATCTCGAAGTGATTATTTTCTCAACACTTTCCACGCTTCGCACACTCTATCTTTGGTACGGAAAGAAAAAAAGCCCGAGCCCGGATGTCCTCAAATCCAACATGATTCAGGTTTTATTAAACGGAATCGTAGTAGATTAATTCATTGATAATCAGCGGGTGTTAAATTTTCAAACGTTGTAGTAACATTTTAATAAATATTCCTTAATTTTGCATAGTAAACTAACAATTGTTAGTTTTATCGTAAATCAGATTTATGGCAAAATTTCATAGCATTAAAGTCACAGATATTTATAAAGCAACCAAGGATTGTTCGGTGATTACCTTTGATATTCCGACCGATTTGCGGGAAGAATTCCAATTCTTACAAGGACAGCATTTAACGGTAAGAGCTTATGTTGATGGCAAAGAGGAAAGACGCTCGTATTCGCTATGCTCCAGCCCTATGGAAAAAAAATGGCAGATTGCGGTTAAAAAAATCAACGACGGAATTTTTTCCACTTACGTAAATGACACACTAAAAAAAGGCGATTCCCTTGATTTGATTGCGCCACATGGAGCTTTCCATACAACTGTGAATCCGGCTCAAGCCAAAAACTATATTGCTTTTGCCGCCGGCAGCGGAATAACGCCAATACTTTCCATCATCAAAACACATTTGGCCGCCGAACCAAACAGCACTTTTAAACTGTTTTATCTCAATCGAACCGTTAAATCAATTATCTTTAAAGAGGAAATTGAGCAACTCAAAAATAAATATTTCGGGCGTTTTGAAATCTTTCATTTCTTAACCAAAGAACACCGAAACATTGAACTTTTGAACGGTAGGTTTACCAAAGAAAAACTCCAGATCCTAACCGATAAAATTATTGACATTCCCTCCACAGACGATTGTTTCATCTGCGGTCCGGAACAAATGATTTACCTGTTGCGCGACGAGTTAACCGCCGCCGGATTGCCGGCAGCAAAAATACATTTCGAGCTGTTCAACACAGGAATGACCGAAGAAGATAAACAACGGATAAGCAAAATAGTTGAGAAAAAAGTCGAAGGAACCGAAGTCACCATAATCGATGGTGGAAAAGAATTCCACTTCGTTATGGACGAAGCCTACGACAACATTCTCGACAGCGCCATCGCAGCCGGAGCCGATTTGCCATTCGCCTGCAAAGGCGGAGTATGCAGCACCTGCCGATGCAAAATCGTAGAAGGCACCGCCGAAATGAAAGTGAATTATGCACTCGACGCCAACGAAGTGGCCAAAAATTATATACTAAGCTGCCAAGCCGTGCCCACGTCGAAAAAGGTTGTGGTCGATTTTGGTGGATAATTAGGAGCTGTTCCCGCTATCCGTTGCAATCTCTTCGAGGATTTCCACTGCTATCGGGGCTAAAAAGAAAAAATAAGAATACAATATAACTGAACATTAAATCGAGAAGTATGTCAGAGAAAGAAATTAAAAGTTTAGAAGAGCAATTCGATGCACGCATCGCCCGCGACGAAAAAATCGAGCCCAAAGACTGGATGCCCGAAAAATACCGTCAAACACACATCCGTCAGATTTCGCAACACGCGCATTCCGAAATTGTCGGTATGCTGCCCGAAGGCAACTGGGTAACACGCGCACCGTCGCTAAGAAGAAAAGTGGCGTTATTGGCCAAAATCCAGGATGAAGCCGGTCACGGTTTGTATTTATACAGCGCCTGCGAAACTTTGGGGATTACCCGCGAAGAATTGTATGAACAACTGCATTCGGGCAAAGCCAAATATTCAAGTATATTCAATTATCCAACATTAACGTGGGCCGACATGGGTGCCATCGGTTGGCTGGTTGACGGCGCCGCAATTATTAATCAGGTGCCTTTATGTGCGACCTCATTCGGACCTTACGCCCGCGCCATGGTCCGTGTATGTAAGGAAGAAAGTTTTCACCAGCGTCAGGGTTTTCAAATCATGATGACTTTGGCCCAAGGAACTCCGGAACAAAAAGCGATGGCACAAGACGCATTGAATCGTTGGTGGTTTCCATCGTTGATGATGCTTGGCCCAACAGACGCTGCTTCCGTTCACACCGAACAATCGATGAAATGGAAACTGAAACGCAGAACAAATGACGAACTACGTCAGCAGTTTGTAGACCAAACCGTGCCACAAGCTGATATGATTGGCTTAACCATTCCGGATCCCACATTGAGATGGAACGAAGAAACCAAGCATTACGAATTTGGTGAATTGGATTGGGATGAGTTTTGGCAAGTGGTAAAAGGCCACGGCCCATGCAACAAAATCAGAATCGATGCCCGTAAAAAAGCATGGAGCAATGGCGAATGGGTTCGCGATGCCGCCATGGCTTACGCCGAAAAACAAACAAATAAAGAATTAGAAAGAGCAGTATAAATAGTTATCAGTTCTCAGTTTTTAAACCGACAACCGACAACCGACAACCTAAACATTATGAAAAACTGGCCACTTTGGGAAGTATTTATCAGAAGTAAAAACGGATTAGAGCATCGTCATTGCGGTTCACTTCACGCGAGCGACGCCACGATGGCGTTAGAAAACGCCCGCGATGTCTATACCCGCAGAATGGAAGGTGTAAGTATTTGGGTAGTTCCATCGGCGCAAATCACAGCAACCAACCCGGAAAACAGTGCAGAGCTTTTTGACCCTGCAAAAGATAAAGCCTACCGTCATCCGACGTTCTATGAACTTCCGGACGAATTAAAACACATGTAAGATGAAAGACAATTTAGTTCAATACATTTACGGAATTGCCGACAACGCACTCATTTTAGGTCAGCGTTTAGGTGAACTTTGCGGTCACGGACCAAGCCTGGAGACGGATATCGCAATGACCAATATTTCTCTCGACTTACTGGGACAAGTGCGTAGTTACTACCAATATGCCGCACAATTACAAGGTGGAGAAGTGACCGAAGATACGATTGCGTTTTTGCGTTTGGAAAGAGAATACAAAAATGTATTGTTGGTTGAACAACCCAATACCGATTTTGCCTATTCCATCACAAGACAATTTTTGTTTGATATTTTCCATTTGGCATTGTTGGAAGCATTGCAAAACAGCAAAGACGAAATGCTTTCGGCCATTGCCAAAAAAAGCATCAAAGAAGTTTTATACCATACGCGTTTCTCTTCCGATTGGATCAAAAGATTAGGAGAAGGAACCGAAGAAAGCCATGACCGAATCCAAACCGCGATGAATGATTTGTGGATTTTTACCGATGAATTGTTCCACCAGACTGAGGCTGATAAAGCTATGGTAGCAGAAGGAATCGGTGTGGATGTGATAGGTTTAAAAGCAGTTTTTTACCAAAAAGTAAACGCCATTTTAGAAGAAGCGACCATACAGACACCAGCCACTGAATACTTTCAAAAAGGAGGGAAACAAGGTATTCACAGCGAATACATGGGTTACATTTTGACAGAAATGCAATTCATGCAAAAAACGTATCCCAACATGAATTGGTAAAATGACAGCGACTGAACTTCATATTGACCACCAACTGTTTGATATACTCGAAACAGTATCCGACCCGGAAATTCCGGTACTTTCCATCGTGGAGATGGGCGTAGTTCGCTCGGCAATAGTGGTAAATGATGTAGTTGAGGTTGAAATTACGCCAACCTATAGCGGTTGCCCCGCGATGGATGTAATTGCTGATGATATTAAATCGGCATTCAGCGAAAAAGGGTTTCAGGCGAATGTAAAGTTAATATTATCTCCGGCTTGGACCACCGATTGGATTACACCAAAAGGAAGGGCTGCCTTAGAAAAATATGGAATTGCAGCACCATTATCCGCAGAAGCAGATAAAGAAGCGCTTTTAGGGAATAAAAAAGTAGTGAAATGTCCGCAATGCGATTCGTTGAATACCAAATTAGTCAGTCAGTTCGGATCGACAGCCTGCAAAGCCTTTTTTCAGTGCGAAGATTGTCTGGAGCCGTTTGACTATTTCAAATGTTTAAAATAAGTAAAGATGAGTTCAGTACTTCTTAAAATAGAAAACAACATTGCGTTTATTAATTTAAACCGACCTGAAGTTTTTAATAGTTTTAACCGGGAAATGGCATTGTTATTACAACGCACTTTAGACAATTGTGCCAATGATAATAACGTTCGTGCCTTTGTCATTACCGGAAATGGAAAAGCTTTTTGTGCCGGACAAGACTTAAAGGAAGTTACCAATCCCGAATTGAATCCGGGCTTCAGAAAAATCCTTGAAGAACATTACAATCCCATTATCAAAAAAATCAGAACCATAGAAAAACCAATTATTGCTGCGGTAAATGGTGTAGCAGCCGGAGCGGGAGCCAACATTGCCTTAGCATGTGACATAGTTGTCGCTAGCGAAAATGCCAGTTTTATTCAGGCGTTTAGCAAAATTGGATTGATACCTGACAGCGCCGGAACATTTTTCCTTCCAAGGTTAATTGGATTCCAAAAGGCTTCAGCCATAATGATGTTGGGCGATAAAATAAGTGCATTGGAAGCTTTCAATATGGGAATGATATACAAAATAATGGCGGCGGGACTCTTTGAAGAAGAGGTTCAGAATTTAGCAGCAACCTTAGCAAAAATGCCAACAAAAGCTTTGGGTTTAACCAAAAGAGCACTGAATCAATCCATGAATAATTCATTAGAACAACAATTAGCATTGGAAAGTGATTTGCAGATTGAAGCCAGTTCGTCCAACGATTACAAAGAAGGCGTAACGGCTTTTGTAGAAAAAAGAACGCCTGATTTTAAAGGAAATTAATATAGACAACTCAGAAAGTTAGACATTTTAGACAAAAATCTAAGAAGTCTAAAATCTAAGAAGTCTAAAAGGTCTAAAAAAATGATAGTATCAGTTATAGGCTCAGGAACTATGGGAAGCGGCATTGCGCAAGTAGCCGCTACTGCCGGTTGTGAAGTAAAAATTTACGATACCAATCAGGATGCCTTATCCAAAAGCAAAGCGGCTTTAGAAATCACTTTATCCAAGTTAGTGGAGAAAGGGAAAATCGAAGCCAGTGAAAAATCTCGGATAATCCACAACATTGCTTATGTACACGCTTTAGGCGATTTGTCGCATTCCGATTTAGTTATCGAAGCCATAGTCGAAAATGCGGATATCAAAAGAAAACTGTTTTCTGAACTCGAGAATTATGTTTCGCCTGAAACCATTTTGGCTTCCAATACTTCGTCGTTGTCAATAGCCTCCATTGCCGCTTCATGTGAAAAACCGGAACGTGTCATCGGAATCCATTTTTTCAACCCAGCGCCGTTAATGCAATTGGTTGAAATTATTCCGGCCGTGCAAACAAGCGAAGCCGTTTTAAAAACTACAATCAAAACTATAACCCACTGGAAAAAAGTGGTTGCCGTAGTAAAAGACACTCCCGGATTCATAGTGAATCGAGTGGCCAGACCGTTTTACAGCGAGAGCTTGCGAATATACGAAGAAGGCGTCGCGGACCTGCCTCCCGGACAGGCAGGTTTTGCCACGATCGACTGGAGTTTAAAAACTATCGGCGGTTTCAGAATGGGACCTTTCGAACTAATGGATTTTATCGGAAACGATGTCAATTATACCGTAACAGAAACAGTGTTTACTGCTTTCTATTTCGACCCGAAATTCAAACCCTCGTTCACACAAAAGCGTTTGACCGAAGCTGGTTTTTTCGGAAGAAAATCGGGAAGAGGCTATTACGATTATAGTATTGAATTACCAAAACCAACAGAAGATTTAGCATTGGCACAAACCATATTCGATCGGGTAATTGTCATGTTAATCAATGAAGCTGCGGATGCTTTGTTTTTGAATATCGCTTCCGCCAAAGACATAGATAATGCCATGACGAAAGGTGTAAATTATCCTAAAGGATTATTGGCGTGGGCAGATGAATTAGGGATAAAATGGTGCGTAGAAAAACTGGACGCGTTATATAACGAATATCATGAAGACCGTTACCGTTGCAGCCCGATTTTAAGACGAATGAGTGCAGCAAATAAAACTTTTTTCTAAATGGAAGGCACCAAAATCCCATACAAAATGTTAAGCCTCGACCCATACAGTCAATGGCTCGGCATTGAAATTCTCGAATGTGAACTTGGTCGCTGCAGAGTAGCCATGACCGTTCGCAAAGAAATGCTCAACAGTATGAATAAAGCCCACGGCGGAATTACGTATTCTTTGGCTGATACGGCTTTTGGATTTGCCGCTAACACGCACGGCAGGTTCGCGGTTTCCATCGAAACCTCAATTAATCATATAGAAGCGGTTAGCGAAGGTGATTATCTGGTGGCCGAATCCATCATCGAAAAAGTAAACAATAAACTGGGCTTTAATATCATAGAAGTCAAACGCGGCAACGAAATGGTCGCGCTTTTCAAAGGAGTCGTATACAGAACCGCCAAAGAATGGGAAGAAAAATAAAATTTAAGAATGAAGATTAGCGATTTATGATTTTAGAAGTTTTCAAAATCTGCAGTCAAAAGTCTGCAATCAAAAATCAAAAATATAAATGGAAGCATACATCATAGACGGAGTCCGCACTCCAATCGGAAGTTACCAAGGAACACTAGCATCGGTTCGCGCTGATGATTTAGGAGCATTGGTCATTAAAACTGTAACCGATAGAAATCAAAACATTCCCAAAGAAGCTTACGACGATGTCATTATGGGTTGTGCTAATCAGGCCGGAGAAGATAACCGCAATGTAGCCAGAATGTCACTGCTGTTAGCGGGCTTACCCTACTCCGTTCCGGGCGAAACTGTAAACCGTTTATGTAGTTCGGGTTTGTCAGCAATAATTCAAGCAAATCGCGCTATCAAAGCCGGTGATGGACACCTATTCATCGCAGGCGGAATCGAAAACATGACACGCGGACCGTTGGTAGTTTCCAAACCTTCAGCAGCTTTCGGTACAGATTCTAAAATGTACGATTCAAGTTTCGGATGGCGTTTCATTAATCCGAAATTGCACCAAATGTATGGCACCGATGCCATGGGAGAAACTGCCGAAAATTTGGTAGAAAAATATAATATCTCACGCGAAGACCAGGACACTTTTGCTTTAAATAGTCAGATGAAAGCAGCCGTAGCGCAAACATCAGGAAGATTGGCCAAAGAAATAGTGGCTGTGGAAATTCCACAACGCAAAGGTGATCCAATAATTTTTGCTAAAGACGAATTTGTAAAACCAAATACATCTTTAGAAGGATTATCCAAATTGCGCCCTGCCTTCAAGAAAGACGGAAGTGTAACCGCCGGAAATGCCTCTGGCTTAAACGACGGAGCAGCAGCCACAATTATAGCATCGGAAGAAGCGGTGAAAAAATACAATCTAAAACCATTAGCCCGAATCGTAAGTTCAGCTATAGTAGGTGTCGAACCCAGAATCATGGGAATCGGTCCGGTAGAAGCTACAAATAAAGCATTAGCCAAAGCCGGTTTAACCTTAGACCAAATCGACATTATCGAATTGAATGAAGCATTTGCCGCACAGGCTTTAGCGTG
>JAYURX010000117.1:0-4765 GCA_043755965.1 Flavobacterium sp.
GAATTTTATTTTCGTTTTGGAATTCCTTGACCAAATTGTCTAAAATTCCGTTGATAAAAATACTGCTTTTTGGTGTTGAATATTCTTTGGCAATTTCCAAATATTCATTAATAGTCACTTTGACCGGAATAGATGGGAATTTTAAAAACTCACAGATTGCCATTTTTAAGATGATGGTATCAATTTCCGCAATTCTGTCCGCATCCCAATTTGGAGTCTTGTCAATGTATTCTTTGGCCAACTCAATTTCATTTAGCACCGTTTTTCTGAAGAGCATACTCACAAATTCCTGGTCTTCCTCGTCTTTATACAATTTTGGCACTCTAAAATCGGCCGTCTCTGAAATTTGTTTCAGTTGTTTTTGGATTTGAGTGTTCACTACCGGAATGTCATCAACCCAAGTCAGTTTATTGTCTTCGAGATATTCGTATAGCTTTTCATTTGGAGCAATCAATTCAGTAAACATATTCACCACAAATTCTTTATCTTCTTCAAAAGAACTTTTTTTAGTGCTCATATAATTTTGAAACAGGGAACTTTGCTTGATTTCGTTAAGTAAAATCAAAATATAATCATCGTTCATTGACCAATTGGTAATTTTCCTTTTTTCTAAAGCAATGCTCAACGAGTTGTTTTCTTCTAATAGTAGAAGAACTGCATTGTCGACAAATTTTCTGTTGGGTTTTTTTTCTTCAGGTGTGGCTAAATGTTTTTTGCTTGAAGTTTCTAAAAAAATGACTTCTTTTTTTCTGATTTCAATCAGTGAAGACAACATAATTAAATACAAATCCTGAATACTATCGATACTGTGAAGCAAAAATTTCTCTTCTTTTTCGATATTATCAGAACTTTTTTGATGCAATGCATAAATGGACTGCATTACTTTTACCCGGATATGTCTTCTGTTTAACACCTGTAAGAACTTTTAAAAATTAACAAAGCGAAAGAAAATCTTTCGCTTTGCAAAAATAGGAATATTTTATTTTGAAACGGCTTTATTTAGAAGCGTTTTCTTTTTTTCTTTGGTCAATTCTGTTTTGAGCAATTTGCATCGCAGCTTGTTGCGTTGTCAAATTATTTTTATCGGCAAAACTGAAAATTTCAAGCGTTGTATTGTAGATGTTTTCCGTTTTTCTGATAGCTTCACCATCTCTATACTTATACAATTCACCATAAACATTGATGATTCCACCCGCATTTATCAGGAAATCCGGTGCATAAGTAATACCTCTTTCTCTTAATATTTGTCCGTGAACTGCTTCAACCGCCAATTGATTATTGGCTGCACCTGCAATTACTTTGGCTTTAATTTTATAAACCGTATCGTCATTGATTGTTGCCCCTAAAGCACAAGGCGAATAGATATCTACATCAGCACTGTACACATCAGCTCCGGTGAAAATTTTGGCGCCATACTTTGAAACCATATTTTCCATTTTGTCCTGGTGAATATCCGATACAAAAACAATTGCTCCTTCTTTTGTCAAATGACTGATTAATGTCTCGCCGACATGACCGTTCCCTTGCACTAATACTCTTTTTCCCGCTAAACTATCTGAACCAAACTGTTGTTTGGCTGCAGCTTTCATTCCCATATAAACGCCATAAGCAGTTACAGGAGAAGGATTACCTGAACCTCCTTTTTCTATAGAAATTCCGGTAACAAACTTAGTTACTTCATGAATTCTATCCATATCTTCTGTGGTAGTTCCTACATCTTCTGCGGTGATGTACTTTCCGCTAAGCGAATTTACAAACTGACCAAAACGAGTGATTAATTCCGGGGTTTTATCTGTTTTTGCATCACCAATAATTACGGCTTTTCCGCCACCAAGATTCAAACCTGTTATCGCAGATTTATAGGTCATTCCACGTGAAAGACGTAAAACATCATTCAAGGCTTCCCATTCGTTCGCATAATTCCACATTCTTGTCCCGCCAAGTGCCGGTCCCATTACTGTATTGTGGATTCCAATAATTGCTTTTAATCCTGTATCTTTGTCATTACAAAAAACAATTTGTTCGTGATTATCAAAAGATAGCTGACCAAAAACGGGATCCATTTTTTTAAGCTCTGCCGGTGTAGTGGTTTCTGATGTCATTGGTAAATTTATTAATTTAGGCCTTTTTAATAAGTCGGTACAAAATTAAAACTTTATTCAATAAAATTCACTCTAATTGAATATAATTGATGATTTATTAATAAAATCCATTTTTATCAAGAATATAATAATTTAATTATTTTTAACAATTTAACAATAAACTACTTATTAAATCTAATTCTGTCAATTTTAGATGAAAGAACTTCAGTATTTAAACAAATATTTTGTCAAATATAAATTCCATTTTTTATTAGGAATTATTATCACAATTGTAGCACAAATTTTTTTCGTTTATGTTGCCAAACTTATTAGCAAGTCATTTACGGATATTGATTATTATCTTAAAAAAAGTATCAGCTATGAAGTTGTAAAAGCAGAATTAATCCACAACCTTTACTGGATTTTAGCCACAGCGCTGATTGCTGGTATCTTAACTTTTTTAATGCGCCAAACACTTATCGTAATGTCGCGTCATGTTGAGTTTGATTTAAAAAATGAGGTTTTTAGACATTATGAAGTTCTTGACCAGAATTTTTATAAACGCAACCGAACAGGCGATTTGATGAACCGCATCAGTGAAGACGTTGCGAAAGTCCGACAATATGTTGGGCCAGCGGTAATGTATACTATCAATACCTTTATCCGATTCACGATAGTTATCATATATATGTATAATGTTTCGCCCCGACTGACATTATACACTATTTTGCCGTTGCCAATTCTTGCTTTTATAATTTTCAAATTAAGTCAGGAAATCAATAAGCGCAGTACAATTTTTCAGCAATATTTATCAAAGGTTTCGAGTTTTACACAGGAAATATTTTCCGGAATTCGTGTGGTAAAAGCTTATGCTTTGGAAAATCAATATCAAAACAATTTAGATGATTTAGCCAAAGAAAGCAAATCCAAAAGTATGAGTTTGGCCGGAGTACAGTCACTTTTTGGCCCGCTGATGATTGCTCTTATTGGTGTAAGTAACTTGACGGTAATTTATTTTGGCGGGATGATGTACATCGACGGAACCATAAAAAGCATTGGAACCATCGCCGAATTTATTATGTATGTCAATATGCTGACATGGCCTGTAGCTTCTATTGGCTGGGTTTCTTCATTGGTTCAGGAAGCGGAAGCTTCACAAAAAAGAATTAACGAGTTCCTGAAAATTGAACCTGAAATCAAAAACAAAACCTCAGAAAAAACAAATGTACAAGGCAATATCGAATTCCGAAATGTGACTTTTACATATCAAGATACCGAAATAACAGCATTGCAAAATATATCCTTTACAGTAAAAAAAGGAGAAACTCTGGCGATTTTAGGCAAAACAGGTTCGGGGAAATCGAGCATTTTATCCTTGATTACCCGAATGTATGATATCAAAGAAGGAACGATAACTATTGATGGTAAAAAGATTGACGAGGTCAATCTAGATGATTTGCGAAACAGTATTGGCATTGTACCACAGGATGCCTTCCTTTTCTCGGACACAATTAAAAATAATATCAAATTCGGAAAAGAAAATGCCACAGATGACGAAGTAATAAATGCCGCCAAAAAAGCGGTGGTTCATGACAATATTGTGAATTTCAGCAAGCAATACGAAACCATTTTGGGAGAACGCGGCATCACACTTTCCGGCGGTCAAAAACAACGCGTTTCGATTGCGCGTGCCATTATCAAAAATCCTGAAATATTGTTGTTAGATGATTGTCTTTCCGCCGTTGATACCGAGACTGAAGAGCAAATTTTGAATAACTTATTGGAAATCTCCAAAGATAAAACCACCATAATTGTGAGTCACAGGGTTTCTTCTGCGAAAAATGCAGATAAAATCATCATTATTGATGAAGGTCAAATCATCCAAGAAGGCACTCATAATCAATTGGTAAACCAAGGCGGTTATTATGCTGAGTTATATTTGAAACAACTTTCGGAAAAAGAATTAAACTAATTGTTGTTTGTTAACAAAAAAATTGCCATTTTTGAACTGTATAGAAACACTACTAATTGACCGACAGAATATGAGAGAAAATGATATGTTAGAAAAAGATGAGATTTTTTCTAAAGTTTTAAGAGCCGGAAGAAGAACTTATTTCTTCGATGTGAGAGCAACAAAAGCCGACGATTACTACATTACCATTACCGAAAGTAAAAAGTTCACCGAAGAAGATGGTTCTTTTCACTTCAAAAAACACAAAATTTACTTATACAAGGAAGACTTCGCTGCTTTCTCTGAAATTTTAGAGGAAATGACCGCTTATGTTTTGAACCACAAAGGCGAAGAAGTAATCTCTGAAAGACACCAAAAGGATTTCAAAAAAGAATACCAGCAAGAAACGGTAGAAGAAAAACCAGTTGCTGAAAAGAGTTTTACCGATGTAGATTTTGATGATATCTAAAAAAAGTAACTAGTAATTAGTGATTAGTCCAGAGCATTTAGTTTTGGACTTTTTTTATGAATCAGACTACCATACTTATTTGAACCACAAAAGAATCAAAAGGTTTCAAAAGTCACAAAGAGAGTTTCTTTTGTGTCTTTGTTTTTCTTTGTGTCTTTTGTGGTTTAAATTACCCTATTCTTAATCCATTTTCCACTTTTAAATCAGAAGAAAGTAAAACAATGTCATCTTCGTTTACGGAACCCAAAACCAAACATTCGCTCA
>JAYURX010000118.1:0-2064 GCA_043755965.1 Flavobacterium sp.
AAGAAGCCAATGGCAATTCATCGGGTGGTTTTATGAATGAGTACAACAACGAATATATTGTTAAAGGTATTGGTAGAACTAGCGATATAAAAGAAATTGGAAAGTCAATCATCAAAATGCAGAATGGAAATCCAATCAAGATTGAAGACGTTGCCGAAATCAAAATTGGCGCTTCTTTGAAAATCGGTGATGGTTCGTTAAAAGGTGAACCGGCAGTGATTATGACTGTGATGAAACAGCCTTCAACCAATACTTTGGAGCTTACCGAAACTATCGATGCTTCGATTGCGGACATTCAAAAGAACTTGCCAAAAGACGTAAAGATTAACACTAAAATTTTCCGTCAGGCAGATTTTATTAATGCTTCTATCAGTAATATTCAAAAAACCTTGTTGGAAGGAACAGCATTTGTAATCATCATTCTTTTTTTGTTTCTGATGAATTGGAGAGCGACCTTTATTTCGTTACTTGCGATTCCTATTTCATTAATTGTAGCTATACTTACTTTAAAATATCTTGGTTTTACTATCAATACGATGAGTTTAGGAGGTATGGCAATTGCCATAGGTGATTTGGTGGACGATGCCATTATTGATGTGGAAAATGTATTTAAGCGACTCAAAGAAAATGCACTCAAACCCGAAGCAGAGCAAAAAGATAAATTGACCGTTATTTTCGATGGTTCGTTTGAAATCAGAAGTTCTGTTATCAATGCGACTTTTATTATCATTGTTGCCTTTTTACCGTTATTCTTTTTATCAGGAATGGAAGGCAAATTATTGGCACCACTAGGAATAGCTTTTATAGTGGCTTTGTTTGCTTCGTTAATTGTTTCTATTACACTAACTCCGGTATTGGCGAGTTACTTGTTGACTAATGACAAAATGCTTTTAAAGCAGCACAAGGAAAGTTGGTTGGTTGGTCATTTGCAACGCATTTATGCTACTGGGTTGAGCAAAGCAATGGAAATGAAAAAGACGGTACTACTCTTGGCAGGTGGATTGTTTTTAATTGCCTTATTGGCAATGAGTCAATTGGGCAGAAGTTTTCTTCCTGAATTCAACGAAGGTTCTTTAGTGATTAGTGCGGTGAGTTTACCCGGAATCTCTTTGGAAGAAAGCAACAAGATTGGCACACAAGTAGAGAAAGCGTTGCTTACAGTACCCGAAATTAAAATCACTACCCGAAGAACCGGAAGAGCTGAACTCGATGAACACGCGCAAGGTGTGAATGCTGCTGAAATAGATGCTCCGTTTACGTTAGAAGAGCGAAGTCGAGAAGAATTTATGGCTGATGTTCGCGAGAAATTAGCCGGAGTTTCCGGAGCCAATATTACTATCGGACAACCTATCGGACACAGAATCGACCACATGTTATCGGGCACTAGAGCCAATATTGCTATCAAGATATTTGGTAACGATTTGAACAAACTATTTATCCTTTCCAACGAAATCAAAAGGGAAATTCAAAACGTGGAAGGATTGGTTGATTTAAGTGTTGAGCAGCAAGTTGAAATTCCGCAAATTCAGATAAAAGCCAAACGGGATGTTTTGAATCAGTACGGCATTACCATAGGTCAGTTTAATGAGTTTGTCGATGTGGCATTTGCCGGTGAAAAGGTCTCCGAGATATATGAAGGTAACAAAACCTTTGATTTGATGCTTCGTTTTGATGACGCCAATAAGGATAAAATTGAAAACATCAAAAATGCCATGATTGATACGCATGACGGTAAAAAAATACCATTGTATTATGTGGCCGATATTGTCAGCACTTCAGGACCGAATACGATCAACCGAGAGAATGTGCAACGTAAAACCGTTGTTTCTGCCAATGTTTCCGGTCGTGACCAAAAAAGTGTAGTGGCCGATATTCAGAAAATCATTAACGAGAAAATAAAAATACCAGAAGAATACCATATTGAGTATGGCGGACAGTTTGAAGCAGAAGCTGAAGCCTCAAAAACATTGGTTCTAACGTCACTTATTTCGCTGTTGGTTATATTCTTGATTTTGTTCCAGGAGTTTAAAAAGGTAAAAACTGCTTCTATCATTTTGTTGAATT
>JAYURX010000119.1:0-4752 GCA_043755965.1 Flavobacterium sp.
TTCAGGCACTTCCGCAAGATCCAACAAGATATTATGGTGAATTGGTTCATAAATTCGAAAGTCCGGTAAGAACAGGTTTGTATTGTTTAGCTTTTGTGTTGTTGTTTTTACACTTATGGCATGGTTTCAACTCTTCGATGCAGTCGGTTGGATTTAACAATAAATTTTCGAAAGCACTTCACAAACTAGGATATGCATTTGCAGTAATTGTTCCTTTCGGATTCATTTTTATTGCATTGTTTCATCATTTTAATCAATAATTTCAAGTAAATGAAACTAGATTCAAAAATACCTGAAGGTCCAATTTCGGACAAATGGACAGATTATAAAGATCATTTAAAATTAGTGGCACCTAATAACAGACCAAAAATTGATATTATCGTTGTTGGAACTGGTCTGGCCGGGGCTTCCGCAGCAGCATCATTGGGAGAAATGGGTTATAATGTTAAAGCATTTTGTTTCCAGGATTCGCCAAGAAGAGCGCACTCAATCGCAGCTCAGGGTGGAATCAACGCAGCAAAAAATTACCAAAATGATGGCGATAGTACTTACAGATTATTTTACGATACGATAAAAGGCGGCGATTACAGAGCACGTGAAGCAAACGTTCACCGTTTGGCTGAAGTGTCTGCGAATATCATTGACCAATGTGTGGCTCAGGGAGTTCCTTTTGCCCGTGATTATGGCGGAATGTTAGACAACCGTTCTTTTGGAGGAACGCAGTTGCAACGTACATTTTACGCTGCAGGACAAACCGGACAGCAATTATTACTTGGAGCTTACTCTGCTTTGTCGAGACAAATTGGTTTAGGTCGCGTAAAAATGTACAACCGTCACGAAATGTTAGATTTAGTGAAAGTTGACGGAAAAGCAAGAGGAATTATAGCACGTAACTTAGTTACCGGAGAATTAGAAAGACATGCGGCACATGCAGTTGTTATCGCTTCTGGTGGTTATGGAAATGTCTATTTTTTATCTACCAACGCAATGGGAAGTAATGTTACCGCCGGCTGGAAAATCCACAAAAGAGGAGCTTTGTTTGCCAATCCTTGTTTTGTTCAGATTCACCCAACCTGTATTCCGGTTCACGGAACCAATCAGGCAAAATTGACTTTGATGTCGGAATCGTTGCGTAATTCAGGCAGAATTTGGGTGCCTAAAAGAAAAGAGGATGCCGAAGCCATTCGGGCAGGCCAATTAAAACCAACACAAATTGCGGAAGATAATCGCGATTATTTCTTAGAAAGAAAATATCCGGCTTTTGGTAATCTTGTTCCTCGTGACGTGGCTTCAAGAGCTGCTAAAGAGTTATGTGATCAAGGTTTCGGAATTGAGGCCAATGATACCAATGAAGGTGTTTATTTAGATTTCTCTACCGAAATCCAAAACAAAGGAAAACAAACGGCTTACGCAAAGGGGAATCACAATCCGACTCCTGAGGAAGTTACCAAATTAGGAAAGCAATGGCTTGAAGAAAAATATGGTAACCTTTTCGCGATGTATGAAAAAATCACCGACGAGAATCCATACGAAACGCCGATGAAAATCTACCCAGCCGTTCACTACACTATGGGTGGCGTTTGGGTTGATTATAATTTGCAATCTACAATTCCGGGTTGTTTCGTTGCCGGAGAAGCGAATTTCTCTGATCACGGAGCTAATAGACTTGGAGCTTCGGCATTGATGCAGGGATTGGCTGATGGTTACTTTGTTCTACCTTATACGGTTTCCAATTATTTGGCAGACGAAATCAGAACAGGAAAAATTTCAACCGATTCAACTGAATTTATTGAGGCAGAAAAAAACGTAAAAGAAACAATCAATAGATTTCTGAGCAATAACGGTTCTAAAACGGTTGACCATTTCCACAAAAGATTGGGTTTAATTATGTGGAATAAAGTTGGAATGGGAAGAAACGAAAAAGGCTTAACAGAAGCTATTTCTGAAATTGCCGCTTTAAAAGAGGAGTTTTACAAAGACGTTTACGTTCCGGGAAGTTCAGACGAGTTAAACCCTGAGTTGGAGAAAGCACTTCGTGTGGCTGATTTCATTGATTTAGGTCAATTAATGGCAATGGATGCACTTCAAAGAAAAGAATCTTGCGGCGGTCACTTCCGTGAAGAATATCAGGATTCAGAAGGGGAAACACTTCGTGATGACGAAAACTTCTCATTTGTGAGTGCTTGGGAATATATGGGTTACGATATCAGCAAGGAAATCCTGAATAAGGAAGAATTGAATTACGAGTTTATAAAAATTGCAGCTAGAAATTATAAATAGTAATTAGTAATTAGTGAAGAGTACGTAGCGGTTTTAAGCCGACACTAATCACTAAGAACTAAGGACCAATCACTTAAATAAAAACACATGAGTGCAGCAAAAAATATCAATATAAACCTTAAGATATGGCGTCAGAAAGATGCTAAATCCAAAGGAAGCATGGAAACTTATAAATTAGATAATGTTTCGACTGCAAGTTCGTTTTTGGAAATGTTAGACCAACTAAACGAGGAATTAATCAACGACAGGAAATCACCTGTTGCTTTTGACCACGACTGCCGTGAAGGAATTTGCGGAATGTGTTCGTTGTATATCAATGGTAGAGCGCACGGTCCGGAAACGGGAACGACAACCTGTCAATTGCACATGCGTAAATTCAAGGATGGCGATACCATTTTTATCGAACCATTCAGAAGCAAAGCGTTCCCGGTTATTAAGGATTTAGTGGTTGACCGTAGTTCTTTCGACAGAATTCAACAAGCCGGAGGTTTCGTTTCGGTAAATACTTCAGGCAGAACGATTGATGCCAATGCTACTCCGGTTCCAAAACACGATGCCGACAAATCTTTTGAAGCGGCAGCTTGTATCGGTTGTGGTGCCTGCGTTGCCTCTTGTAAAAACGGTTCAGCTATGCTTTTCGTTGGGGCCAAAGTTTCTCAATATGCTTTATTGCCACAAGGTAGAGTTGAAGCGACAGCTCGAGTTTTAAATATGGTCCGCCAAATGGACGAAGAAGGATTTGGAAACTGTACAAATACCGGAGCTTGCGAAGTGGAATGTCCAAAAGGGATTTCATTAGAAAACATCGCTCGTATGAACAGAGAATATTTAAAAGCAAGTCTGAAGTAATACAAATAAAAATGTCACCCTGAGCTTGTCGAAGGGTAAAACGCACTGATTCAGGTGCGTTTTCTTTTGGGCGTGCCTCCCGATGAATCGAGAGTCGGGCTTTCGCCTGCACTAGGTGCTTGGCTCTATCCCTCACGCATCATTTTTAAAATTCCAAAAACTTAAATTCAATAAAGTTTCTATACCTGACAGCCACTGGCTGTCCTCCTCTTAGTCTCAAATCTCACGCAGATTTTGTATAAAAATTGTATATTTGATACATAACAACACTACAATGAAACTAAAACTTTCAAGCCTGCTTTTCCTGATTTCGTGTTCCATTTTAGGACAAAATTACCATCAATACGTCAACCCAATGATTGGAACCGGTGGTCATGGTCACACCTATCCTGGCGCAACAGTTCCATTTGGAATGGTGCAATTATCGCCGGATACGCGAATTGACGGAAGCTGGGATGGCTGTTCGGGATATCATTATTCAGATAATGTAATTTATGGCTTTTCGCATACACATTTAAATGGAACTGGAGTCTCCGATTATGGCGACATTATGCTAATGCCCACGATGGGTAAAATTTTATTGGAAAAAGAATTTTATTCCTCAACTTTTTCACATGCTAATGAAAAGGCCACCGCAGGCTTTTATTCCGTTAAACTTGATAAGAATAATATCGATGTTCGATTAACAGCTTCAACGCGTGTTGGTTTTCATGAATACACTTTTAATTCTGATGGTGATGCAAATGTTACTTTGGATTTAAATCATCGGGATAAGTTATTATATGGAGAAATTAGAGTCATTGACAATAAAACTGTAGAAGTTTTAAGAAGAAGTGAGGCCTGGGCCAAAGATCAATATGTTTATGCCCTAATCGAATTCAATGTGCCGATGAAAGCCTTTGGAAATGGAAATCAAACTAATGCTGGCAAATTATTTTCAGGAACTGAAGTAGCAGTATATTTTACGAAACGGGTTAAAAAAGGAGAAAAGATTTTGGTCAAAGTTTCACTTTCGCCTACAGGGTATGAAGGTGCAAAATTAAACATGACTGAAATCATGGGTTGGGATTTCGACGAAGTGAAACAAAATGCTGAGCAACTTTGGGACAAACAATTTTCAAAAATAGAAATTACAGAAAGCAATAAGGACAAGCTATCCATTTTCTACACCGCTTTATACCACACCATGGTACAACCGAATATTGCACAGGACATTGACGGGAAATACCGTGGTAGGGACAATGTAATTCACAAAGCGGAAGGGTTTGATTACTATTCGGTGTTCTCGCTTTGGGACACCTTTCGCGCGGCGCATCCGTTACATACACTCATTGAAAAGAAACGCTCCGCCGATTTTATCAATACCTTTTTAAAACAATACGAGCAAGGTGGAAGACTGCCCGTTTGGGAATTGGCTTCGAATGAAACCGATTGCATGATTGGCTATCATTCGGTTTCTGTGATGGCAGATGCGATGGCAAAAGGCATTACCGGTTTTGACTATGAAAAAGCATTTGAAGCGGCCAAACATTCCGCTATGCTCGATCATTTAGGGTTGGATGCCTATAAAAAACAAGGCTTTATTTCAATGGACGACGAGCATGAAAGCGTTTCCAAAACTTT
>JAYURX010000120.1:0-4745 GCA_043755965.1 Flavobacterium sp.
CCAACAACCGACGGAAAATTAATTGAAGAGCATCACGGAATTCCAACAACAGGAAACGCTGAAATCTCAATCGCTCACATGATTGCACCTCCAAAATGGAGCGAACCTTTTCAAACGCCGGAGTTTGAAGAATACACTTATATCATTTCGGGGAAAAAGCAATTCATTATTGAAGGTGAAGTTATAATTCTGGAAGCCGGTCAATCCATCAAGATTGAAAAAAATACACGGGTTCAATATTCGAATCCGTTTGACAAACCTTGTGAATACATTGCCATTTGCAAACCTGCTTTCGATTTTAATAAAGTTCACAGAGAAGAAGAATAACCTAGCCCTGATTCCTTCGGCAGTCACTACGTTCGTGTGAGCGATTGTTGGAGCTCTTTTCGTCAGTTCGAGTTTTTGTTTCCTTCGGCTGTCGCTTTTGCTCAAGTCGCTTCTCGATACGTTCCGATTTCATCGGAACACTCGAAGTGACGAAACAAAAATATCGAGAACCAGAAAAAGCGACTCGCGAAAGCGGGAAATAGCTCCTGAAAATTACTTCAATAAAGATATTATTTTGTTTTCAACTTCTTCGCTATTCCATTTCTCTTCAATGTTTTCCATCTGCATCACTTCTTCCATGATTTTGTTCTGCAAATCACCAATCGCTAGCGCTTCTGAATAAGGTTGTAAACTAAAGGTTACTCTGCTATATAACGGCATCCATTTATCGGGATGCTTGCCCGAGAACCATTTTTCTATTTTCTTTTGTAGCAAGAAATTTTCATCAGCTGTTTTGGAACTCATTTCCATAAAATTTTGAAATGATAATTCAGCAATCGCATCAGCATTCGGCTTTCTGGATGTTTCGTATTCCTTAAAAATAGTTTCCCAATCGTCGCCATACTTTGAAATCATTTCACTCAAAATAGTAATATCTTCAAAACCCGCATTCATTCCGTGGCCATAAAACGGAACAATAGCATGCGCCGAATCACCAATTAGTGCCACTTTGTCTGCAAATGTCCATGGAAAACACTTCATCATCACCAAATAACTGGTAGGATTTTTGAAAAAATCTTCAACCAAATCGGGAATAACTGCTGCGGTATCGGGGAAATAATTGGCAAAGAAATTAACCAGACCTTTTTCGTCTCTTAATTGTTCAAAGGAATTTTCTCCTTCAAAAGGCATAAATAACGTACAGGTAAAAGTGCCATCCAAATTGGGCAAAGCCATCAACATGAAATTGCCTCGTGGCCAAATGTGCAGTGAATTTTTATCAATCTTGTGTGTTCCGTCAGCGTTGGCAGGAATGTGTAATTCTTTGTAGCCCATTTTCATGAACTCCTGCGAGTAATTAAACATACTCTGACGCTGCATTCTGTGGCGAATTCTGGAAAAAGCGCCATCGGCACCAAAGCATTTGTCGTATTTCAATTCTGTCCATTCACCTCTTTCGCTATCGCCAATATGAAGCGTTGCTGTTGCTAAAGTAACATCCCAGATTTTATGCTCGAAAAAGAATTCAACGCCTTCGGCCTCAGCCAAATCAATCATTCTTCGGTTTAAAACGCCACGTGACAAAGAGAAAATTACCTCGCCATCTTTGCCATAATATTGATAACTGAGTTTTCCGTCTTTTAAATGAATCGCACGCTTGTCAACCGGAATTCCAATTTTTCGAATTTCATCGTCAAGGCCAACATCTTCCATCGCTTTCCAACCGCGGGTTGACATCACCAAGTTAATGGAACGTCCGGAGAATTCAACAGTTCGAATATCCGGACTTCTGTCATAAACATGAACCGTGTGACCGAGTTTCTTGAGATAAATTGCCAATAAAGTCCCGACTAAACCCGAGCCAACAACAGCAATTTTTTGAGGAGTTTGCATTTAATTTTAGTATACGGTTTTGCAAATTTACTTATTAGCCACGAATACACGAATGTATTTTTATTATTCTTTCGGTTTAAAAACCAACTGACCTCAATCTTGTCATTCCGACGAAGGAGGAATCGGCTTAAAGACCAATTTGGTTGATGTCTTAATGATTTCAGCTTTGTTGAGTTTCATTTTTCTGAATTTTCCATTGACAAATAATTCGGCCTGGTCGTCATAATGCTTGCTCATTGGATTTCCCGATTGCCCTGTTGGCAAAACACTCCAACTGTTTTCAATATCGGAAAAATCGATGATACGTCTTGTTGACGGACCGCCTTTTACCATGATTTCTGCGTCATCCGAATAGGTAAACATTTGGTTATCGATGACTTCATTGGTTCCTGAAATGCCAAAAGAACCAACATTGAAGAATTTGCTAAACAATTTTACTTTCCCAATTGGATGCTGGAATTCCACTTTATGCACTTTCTCCCATTTCCATTGATTACTGTCTGAACCTAATTGACTTTCTAATGACGCGACGGCTTCTTTGAATGACTGTGTTAGGATTTCGGATTGGGTTTCTTTTTTGTTTTTTGTATTGATATTGTCCCACCAAACCGAACTCACATTTTTACTTTGATTTTCTATCACTTGTTTGATTATGTGCGTACTCAATACTAATTTGAAATTTTCTTCTCCAAATTCATCTTCAAAAGTAGCTTTCAGATAAAAATAAATCCATTTGTTGTAAATGCTCGGCGCGATGTCTTCCAGTCCATTCGTTGCTTTCCAAGTTTGCAATAGCTTCAATGCTTTCTTTTCGCTTTCTGAAAGTCCAGCCAAGCTTATGTGTTTAGTCATATTTGCCACAACGTTTTCTGCTGTAGCCGAAGTATTATCGGTAATCATTTTACCGACGTCTTCCTTTGTCCAATTATTTTTCGGAGACAATAATCCGTCAATGCGCTCTGCCCGGTCGTTTGGAAGATAATAACCCGGATACAAATAACCGTCAATGGCTTCGGGCTGATTGTTGGCACTGTAAACATAATTCCATGGTGGATTTTTGGCAAATGGATTTTTGGCAAATGGAAACCATTCTTTTTTGTCATCAATGCCATTGGCAGCGTTCAAGATAAAATTCGGGTTGACACTTTTATCGACTTTGTAGAGTTTCCCCGAAGTTATCCAGGCAATATTCCCTTTGGCATCGCCATACATGATGTTTAAACCCGGTGCCTTGATAAGTTCAATACTTTTATGGAAACTTTCCAAATCCTTCGCATGCGATAATTGATAAACCGCATCAAGAATTTCATTTTTCTGTTGGGTATAAATCCATGACATAGCAACCGGATTTTCCGATTTTAATCCATCCAATAAACCACTTATTATTGGTCCGTGTTGGGATGTTTTTATGTTTAGCTTTACATCAGCACTGTCTTTTACCTTTATGGTTTTTTGTTTGTAGGTGTAATTTTTATAACCATCAACCGTTTTGTATTGCTTGACATCGTTTGCATTCTCTTCTTCCTGAAAGAAATCGACATCGTCGTTTTCGAACATTGTTAATCCGTAAGCGTAATTATGATTATGTCCCAAAAGCGGAAATGGTGTTCCGGCAATGTAGTAGCCATAAATTTCATAATCCGGACAAACGATATGCGCTTCATACCAGGTTCCGGGTTGCGAATACATGATATGGGGATCGTTCGCCAAAATTACTTTTCCATTTTTTGTTTTGGCTCCGCCGATTACCCAACTGTTGCTTCCAATAAAAGCAGGAACTGGTGATGTTTCCAATAAACCTGCAACCGATTTGGATATTTCGGCATATTCTTTATAATCGCCTTTATAGGATTTTAACTGTTTGGTTCCCAATTCTCCTCTGATGCCAAAATCCTTTAAATATTCCATTCCAAAACGGTCACGGATATCGGTTAACAAAGGATCGGTTTTATGCGCCATAGCAAAACTAAAGGACATAAATCCGAAGATGTTATAGACATCTTTTAATGTGAACTTTTCCTGTTTGACGCCTAACAATCTTAATTCGACCGGTGTTGTTCCTTGTTCGATATATTGATTAATTCCATCCAAATAGGCATTTGCCAAAATATAGGTTTGCGAGTCTATATCCATATTGGCCACCGCTTGTTCTGAATTTTCATCAATGCCAATGCCAGCAAAGAATTTATCCGTTTTTAATGCGGGTGTGCCAAAAATTTCTGAAAGTCTGCCCGGAGCAATGCGGCGCATCAGTTCCATTTGCCACAATCGGTCTTGGGCATGCACATAACCCAATGTTGTCATGGCGTCTTTTTGAGTATCGGCATAAATATGCGGAACGCCATACTCATCAAAATAAACCGTTGTCGGTTTGGATATATCGGCTAAATTTTCTTCGCCTTCGTATTTTGGTTTTGTGGTTTGAAGATATATAAATAGTGCAAGAGCGATTAGGATAATAAGACTTATAAAAATGAGAATTATTTTCTTTACTATTTTCATGGCGATAATTTTGGTAAACAAATATAATAAAATGTGTCCTTCGACAAGCTCAGGATGACATTGTAGTTCTAATTGTGTTTGTTGCAAAAAAAGTAATTTTTTATCTTAGCTAAAAAATCGGTAATAAAAATGAAAAGCACAGCAGAAATCGCAGCCCGGTTTAGGGAAATTATTTTTAACGGAACCTGGGTTGCCAATACCAATTACAAACATCAATTAGCTGATTTGGATTGGGAAAGGGCAACAAAGCAAGTCGGTTCTTTAAATAAGATTGCCGTTTTAGCACAGCATATCCATTATTACATCGACGGGATAAATAATGTTCTTAGAGGTGGGACTTTGGATATACGGGATAAATATAG
>JAYURX010000121.1:0-2053 GCA_043755965.1 Flavobacterium sp.
ATTTTATAAGAAAGTAACTTAGTTACCGTGTCTTTTTTCGATGTCTTCAATATCACCTTTACCCATAGTGTCAACCAATACCGGTGTTGCGATGAATAACGAAGAATAAGTTCCAACGATAATACCAATCAACATCGCGAAAATAAATCCTCTGATGGAATCACCACCAAAGATGAACATGATTAACAATACCATAATCATCGTTAACGACGTATTCAACGTTCTTGAAAGCGTAGTATTAATAGACGCGTTTACCACATCTTTTAAGTGTCCTTTTCTGTCTCCGGCAAGGAATTCCCTGATTCTGTCAAATACAATTACGGTATCATTCATAGAGTATCCAATAACGGTTAGGATAGCCGCAATAAAGTGCTGATCCATTTCCATGTGGAAAGGCATGTATTTGTATAATAAAGAGTAAATACCCAATACAAAAATTACGTCATGCGCCACAGCCGCTAAAGCTCCAAGTGAATACTGCCATTTACGGAACGAAATCACAAGGTATAAAGCAACGACTAACATCGCGCCTAAAACTGCCCAGAATGAGTTTGTTTTAATATCCGCAGAAATCGCCGCACCTACTTTAGAGGATTGCAATACACCGACTTTTTTACCATCATACGAATTGATGAATTTTTTATAATCCATACCTGGGTTATAGTATTTTTGTAAGGCAGCAAATAATTTCTCATTTACTTCTTTATCAACCTCAACACCTTCTTCTTGGATTTTGTATTTGGTCGTAAGTTTCAATTGGTCATCACTACCAAAAACTTTGGCTTCCACTGTAGTGCCAAACGCTGCTGATAATTCTTCAGACACTTTAGTAGATTCAACTGGTTTTTCAAATTTCACCTGGAACGTTCTTCCACCAACAAAATCAACACCCTGATCTAATCCGTTCACAAAGAAAATAGAAATCAAACTTCCTACTACTACTGTAGATGAGAACACGTAGGTCCATTTTTTAACTCCGATGAAATCATAATGGAAACCTGTAAACCAGTTTTTAGTAAGGTTGGTTGTGAAGGTCAATTTTTTACTATTGGCAATATCCCTGTCAATAAATATCCTTGCAATAAAGATTGAAGTAAATAATGACGTAACAATACCAATTAAAAGCGTTAAAGCAAATCCCTGAACTAATCCTGTTCCAAAAACATATAAGATAGTTCCGGTCAATACGTGTGTTACGTTGGCATCAATGATGGAACGCATAGCGCCTTTCCAACCATAGGAAGCAACGACAGCATCACTTAATGTTTTTCCTTCGCGCAGCTCTTCTTTTGCCCTTTCATATATAATGATGTTGGCATCAACCGCAGTTCCCAATGTAAGAACGATACCTGCAATTCCAGGTAATGTCAATACGAAACCAAAGCTTGCCATAACACCAAATAAGAATAATAAGTTCAATATCAAGGCCGCATTAGCATACCAGCCTGCTCTTCCATAATAGAAAACCATCCATAAACATACCATAAGGAAACCTACGATTGACGAAATTAATCCGGCATTAATCGCGATTTCTCCTAAAGATGGTCCAACCACTTCTGATTGAATGATTTCAGCAGCAGCTGGTAACTTACCGGCTCTTAAAACGTTTGCTAAATCTTTTGTTTCAGCAACTTCAAAACTTCCTGTAATTTCTGAATTTCCTCCGGAAATTGGTCCCGAAGTTACTCCAGGCGCAGAGTACACAACATTATCTAAAGCAATCGCAATAGAACTTTTTTGTGTAAAAGCTCTTCCTGTTAATTCTTCCCAAACTCTTGCGCCGGCGCCATTCATTTGCATAGAAACCGCTGGTTTACCCATTTGGTCAAACGTATCTCTCGCATCAACAATAACACCGCCACTCATTGGCGCAACATTATCCCTGTTTCCTTTTAAAGCGTATAGTTCAACTGTTTCTGTTTCCTTTTTGGTTTTTTCGTCAACTTCTACAATTGGTTTACCCCAGGCAAATTTTACATAACGCTTGTCTGCCGGTAATAAATTCCGAATTTCCGGTCTTTTAAAATAACCATTAATTGCAGCTGTATCCTTT
>JAYURX010000122.1:0-2053 GCA_043755965.1 Flavobacterium sp.
GCTGCACCGTTTCATTTTTGGGCGCCCGATGTTTACGAAGGATCTCCTTCGATGACAACTGCTACCATGAGCACTTTAGCAAAAGTAGTTGCCATGGCAACGCTTTTTAAATTATTGAGTGGCTTGACTTCATTATCTCCAAAAGTGGAGCTGTTGATTGTAATTATCTCCATCCTTTCAATGACGGTTGGAAATATCATGGCATTGCGTCAAAAAAATGTAAAGCGTATGTTGGCATTTTCGGGTATTTCCCATGCCGGTTTTATGCTTATGGCTTTGCTTAGCATGTCAACCGCCGGTGCTACCTTATTATATTACACAGCTGCCTATGCTTTGGCTGGAATTGCTTCTTTTGCCGTAATCATTTATGTGACCAAAGACAAAGACAACGAAGACATTGCCAACTTTGATGGCTTAGGAAAAACAAATCCATTGTTGGCTGCTATTTTAACAGCGTCACTTTTATCAATGGCCGGAATTCCGATTTTCTCCGGATTCTTTGCCAAATTTATGTTGTTTGCCCAAACCATAAAAGCGGGTTATTTCGTTGTGGTAATTGCTGCTGTTATCAACTCTATTATAAGTGTGGGTTACTATTTCAAACTGATTTTGTCTATGTATACCAAAGAAGCTTCCGAAGAGAATAAGGCTGTTCCTTTTGTATATTATGCAGTAGCCGTTGTTGCTATTTTACTAAATATTGTCATGGGAATTTACCCGTCACTAGTGACAAATTTATTAAACTAAAGAGACTATTTTAAAAATATCCTAAAGCCCATCAAGAGTCATTTTGATGGGTTTTTAGCTAAGCCAAAACTTTAGTAATCCGATATTTACGAATTAAATCTGACAGGTAGAAATATTATAACTCCTTCAAAGAATGTTGTAAATGATTTACAAGGATCGGGTGTAGCTTTGATTTTCTAAAACATTCACATTATGAAAACAGCAACCACTTCAAGAAAACCAGCTGCGAAAAGTACTGCAGCGAGAAACGAAACCCCAACCGCACAAGGAAAAGTAAAACCAAAAGCTTCTGCCGCAGAAGGATTAAGAGACCTATTCATCGATGAACTAAAAGACATCTATTGGGCAGAAAAAGCATTGGTAAAGGCTTTGCCTAAAATGGCAAAAAATGCCACTACACCCACTTTAGTAACAGCAATACTCACCCATCTTGAACAAACCGAAAACCATGTCTTGCGACTTGAGGAAGTTTTCAGCCTCTTTGGTGAAAAAGCTGTAGCCAAAAAATGCGATGCAATGGAAGGCCTACTTAAAGAGGGCGAAGGAATCCTTGAGGATACCGAACCTGGAGCAGTACGTGATGCAGGTATTATATTAGCGGCTCAAAAAGTCGAACACTACGAAATAGCTACTTATGGCACGCTCGTAGCCTTTGCCGGAACGCTTGGAGAAAGTGAAGCGGCGGGTATACTAAAAGAAACCCTTAATGAAGAAAAACAGGCTGATATTACTCTGACAGAAGCTGCCTATCATTATATAAACTTTGAAGCCGAATAAGGCGACGAAGGATAAATCTTTTTTCATTACTTACTCTGAAAAACCTGCAGTATGAAAATATTGTGGGTTTTTTTAATTCTACTACACAAATTCATGAAAACAAATCAGCTACTTGAGATTCTATTCAAAAAAAAATCGCAACTGTTGTTTGCGATTTTTAATAAGTAAGAAAAAGTATTTTTAATTGAAATGATTCATTATAAAAATGGCAAGATTTTCATCGCTCATTTTATTAGAAGTACTTTCTGTTGAAATCGCATTTTTGTATTGTGGCGTTTCCGCTAAAAACTTCACAAACTGCTCCTGAATTTGCCCCGTTCCCGTTATATGAATTTCATCAATGTTGGGCATCTGACTGGCAATTTCCTTGAAAAACTTATGCGTTAAGCCAATCTCCTGATTGTTTGAAGCATTCTCATTGGAATTATTAGCAGGTCCGGCATTTTTAACGTGTCCGAGAATTATGAATTCTTTGTTTTCCGTATCTTCTTTTCCTACGATTGTTGCGTTGTGGGAATCCATCCAAACT
>JAYURX010000123.1:0-4717 GCA_043755965.1 Flavobacterium sp.
AACCTGTTGTTGATGCCTTAGAGCAATCGATTTTAACTTCCATCAAGGAAGCTAGCACAACCGAAGAGAAAAAAGCCGAAGAGAAATTAGCCATTGGAAAACCATTGGAGTTTTCAAAAAACGAGAAGCACTCCTTCCAGGAATGGTTGCAATTGTCACGATTAAAACCAATTATCCGAGAAGAAAATACGCATTCAGTTAATGATAACAAAAAGAAAAACTTAGATATAATTGACAGGTTTATACAAAACAACCCGAAGATAACTCCAATTGCAAAAGACGCTACAGTTCCGGTAATAGAAGCCATTTCGGAAGACACCTCACACTTGATGACAGAGACTTTGGCCCGGGTATATTTAGAACAAAAAAAATATTCAAAAGCAATTCAGGCCTATGAAATATTAATTTTGAAATATCCGGAAAAAAGTAGTTTCTTTGCAAACCGAATTTCGGATATTAAAATTTTACAACAAAATAACAATTTATAGCAATGACTAATTTTACAATCTTTTTAGTACTGATAACAATAGTTTGTTTTCTATTGATAATCGTGATTATGGTACAAAATCCTAAGGGTGGAGGTTTGTCATCTTCATTGGGTGGATCAACACAAATGGGTGGCGTTCAAAAAACTACTGACTTTTTAGACAAGAGCACATGGACTTTAGCAACCATATTGATTATTTTGATATTATTATCAAGTTTAAGCTTCCCAGGAATGATGGGCAATTCTGATTCAAAAATCATTGACGAAAAAGAAGCTGCAGCGCCAAAAACAACAACTCCGGCTCCGGCTACACCAGTTGAGACTCCAAAAAAATAATTAGTATATTAAAAATATAATGCCAGCACTGACATGCTGGCATTTTTTTTAGAAAAAATGACAGGTTTAAAGGCTTGGCACAATTTCTGAAAACCCAAGACCAAACAGTTAAAAACAACATAAATAAATAATTATGGCATTAAATATTAAACCACTTTCAGACAGGGTAATTATAGAACCTGCCGCCGCTGAAACGCAAACAGCATCCGGAATTATCATTCCTGATACAGCGAAAGAGAAACCACAAAAAGGAACTGTGGTAGCTGCCGGAAACGGTAAAAAAGACGAGCCATTAACAGTTAAAGTGGGCGATGTTGTCCTTTATGGAAAGTACGCCGGAACAGATTTAAAGTTCAACGGAAAAGATTACCTAATCATGCGTGAGGATGATATTTTAGCGATTATCTAATTTAAATAAAACAAAAATACAAAACATAATTATGGCAAAAGATATAAAATTCGATATTGAAGCTCGCGACGGTTTAAAACGTGGCGTTGATGCTTTGGCAAATGCAGTAAAAGTAACTCTTGGACCAAAAGGCCGTAATGTAATTATTGGAAAGTCTTTCGGTGGGCCAACTGTTACCAAAGATGGTGTTACCGTTGCCAAAGAAATAGAATTGAAAGATCCATTGGAAAACATGGGTGCCCAAATGGTAAAAGAAGTAGCTTCAAAGACTAACGATTTGGCGGGTGATGGAACTACAACTGCAACTGTTTTAGCTCAGGCTATTGTAAAAGAAGGTTTGAAAAACGTTGCTGCCGGTGCCAATCCAATGGATTTAAAACGCGGAATCGACAAAGCTGTAGAAGCTATTGTGGCAGATTTGGCAAAACAAGCACAAGTTGTGGGAAGTGATTCTGAAAAAATAAAACAAATTGCTTCAATTTCAGCGAATAATGACGAAGTCATTGGTGATTTGATTGCGACAGCTTTTGGAAAAGTAGGTAAAGAAGGTGTTATCACTGTTGAAGAAGCCAAAGGAACAGATACTTATGTAGACGTTGTTGAAGGAATGCAGTTTGACAGAGGTTATCTTTCCCCATACTTTGTCACCAATCCTGAAAAAATGGAAGTGGAATTGGAAAAGCCATACATTCTTTTGTATGACAAAAAAGTATCTTCTCTAAAAGAATTATTACCAATTTTAGAGCCTGTGGCACAATCAGGGAAACCATTATTGATTATTGCAGAAGATGTTGACGGAGAAGCTCTTTCAACCTTGGTGGTAAACAAATTACGTGGTGCCTTGAAAATTGCAGCTGTAAAAGCTCCGGGCTTTGGTGACAGAAGAAAAGCAATGCTAGAAGATATTGCCATCTTAACTGGTGGAACTGTCATTGCTGAAGAAAGTGGTTATACTTTAGAAAATACTACTTTGGAAATGTTAGGAACTGCTGAAAAAGTAACGATTGATAAAGACAATACCACTTTGGTAAATGGTGCCGGAAAGGCTGACATGATTAAAAATCGTGTAAACCAAATCAAAGGTCAAATGGAGTCAACAACTTCTGATTACGATAAAGAAAAACTGCAGGAACGTTTGGCTAAATTAGCCGGAGGTGTTGCCGTGCTTTATGTTGGTGCTGCTTCCGAAGTAGAAATGAAGGAGAAAAAAGACCGTGTTGACGATGCGCTTCATGCGACTCGTGCAGCTGTTGAAGAAGGAATTGTTGCCGGTGGAGGTGTTGCTTTACTAAGAGCAAAATCTGTTTTAGACAAAATCAAAGCCGATAACGCTGATGAAGCTACCGGAATTCAAATTGTTTCCCGTGCTGTTGAATCTCCGCTGAGAACGATTGTTGAAAATGCCGGTTTAGAAGGTTCGGTTGTAGTTGCAAAAGTAGCAGAAGGAAAAGCCAATTTTGGTTATAACGCCAAAACTGACGAATATGTTGATATGCTAAAAGCAGGAATCATTGATCCTAAAAAAGTAACCCGTGTAGCGCTTGAAAATGCAGCTTCAGTTGCCGGAATGATCTTAACTACCGAATGTGCTTTGGTGGAAATCAAAGAAGAAAACGCTGGCGGAATGCCAATGGGTGGTGGAATGCCGGGAATGATGTAATTCATATTCTTTATAATAAAAAAAGCCTCAATTTCTTGAGGCTTTTTTTATTCTTCTTGTTTTGGTGTTTTCTTAATCATCTTTAGGAAAACTGGCAAAGTTGAAATCAATATAATTGCGATAATAATTTTCTCTATGTGATGTTTTAAATCGATATCAAATTTTTCAAGGAACATTCCATAAAGATAATGGCCTGAGAAAATTAAAATAAACGCCCAAAGAAATGAACTTACGATGTTATAAAACATGAATTTCTTTTTATCCATGGAAACAATTCCCGCAACAATTGGCGCAAAGGTTCTTACTATTGGTAAAAAACGCGCAAAGATTATAGCTTTTCCGCCATATGTTTCAAAGAAATCCTTGGATTGAATGAGGTATTTTTTCTTAAACCAAAAGCTGTCTTCCTTTTTATATAAGTAATAACCACTTCTTTCCCCAAACCAATAACCCATCATATTACCTAATATTCCAGCAACTGAAACAAGTAATGACAAAAGGGTGACATTTAAGATATCGCTTTCAATAAAAGTGAAATTTTCAACCAAACCCCTGCTATATATTCCGGCTAAAAAAAGCAAACTGTCACCTGGTAAAAAGAACCCGGCAAAAAGTCCTGTTTCGGCAAATACAATGAACAATACGATCCACAAACCCACTTTTACTCCACCAATAGTCATGGTTATGTAAAACTCAGGATTTAGCAATTGCATCCAGTCAAAATCACTCATGAATTATAAATTTTATCGGGCGAAATTAGTGATATTTTTCGGTATTCCCAGTGCTTTTAACTTAAAACTAACCATCTTTTATAATCATAAAAAAACTCCTTAAAAGTCAAGGAGTTTTATAAATTACTTTCTTTCATAAAGGCAACAACCATGAAGTTTGCCATATTCTTCTTCAGTTGCTTTGACATCATCTGTGTCGTGACCTACTTTGGCGATGGCTATTTTAATATCCGATAACGAACATTTTTCCTCATTAATTATCAAATGCAACATGTGGTCATCAATATGCCATTCCGCACTTTTAACTCCCGAAACCGAAAAAGCTGCTTTCTCTATTCGCTTTTTACACATTTCACAGCTGCCATTGACTTCAAACTCTTGTTTGGCATTTTTATTTTTTTTGTCCTGAGCCTGCATTGAAATTGTTACAAACAGTAACATCATTCCTAAAATTATATTTTTCATTTATCTTGAATTTTTAATCTGAATTTATTTCAGATTCTATTGTTATTTGATTTTAAATCGCAATCCTGCGTAATACATCTGTCCAAAAACCGGAGCATAGACAATTGAGGTGTCAAAATTTGGTCCAAAAGGATTGTCAGCACCCAAAATGGCTTTGTCCTGACGATAGTTTCCAATGTTTTCTCCACCAATATACATTTCAAATGTGCTCGAAAAGGTTCGTGTAATTTGGGCATTCATCACAGCAAATGATGGCGAAAACTCAGGTAATCGGTCTTGTGGTGGGTTACTAGCCGTATAAGGTAATTGCTGTTTGCCAAGCCAGTTGGCTGTAAAATCAAATTTCCATTGTCTTCCTTTCTCCACTATGTGTGTTGCAAATTCTATATTGGCAAAAAAACGATGCTTTGCCTGAAGTGGTCTTTGATAACTTCCGGAAAGATAATCGGTAGAAATATCATAGTATTTATAAGCGGTGCGAAAATTCAAATGCTTGATAATCTCCAGATTGAAATCGAGCTGTAGGCTATTGGCGTATGATTTTCCATTTAAGTTATAAAACAAAACCTGTTGCGGCGAATTCATCACATCTACAACCGCCTGATTTTGGAAATCGGTACGGTAAAAAT
>JAYURX010000124.1:0-2044 GCA_043755965.1 Flavobacterium sp.
TAAAAGTAGTTTCCCATCAGAGCTGCTTATCATTAACCAATAATTTTTATCAATCATTAATCAAAAAACGAATCGTTATGTTAAACAAAAATCAGTCCCACAAAAGAAATTCATGGAAGTATGCCCTTATCATTCCGGCATTAATTGGCTTTGTACTATTATTTCAGATAAAAGTCGTCGCCCAGGAAAAAGAAGAGTCAACCTTTACCAAAAGGGTTCACGTTAAAGATGAAGTCCGCGTTGTTGTTGACAAAAACTCTACCGACGCTGAATTGAAAAAAGATGCTGCCGTACTAAAGGAAAAGCACGGTGTTACGTTGAAGTATTCCAAGGTAAAAAGAAACAGTGCCGGCGAAATTACCGCGATAAAAGTAGAGTATAAAGACAAAGACGGGAACAAAGGTGTTTCTCAGGTTGACGGAAAAGAACCTATAAAACCTATACATTTCTACAAAAATGACGCAAGCGTTGGCTTTGGAACACCAAGACAAGTGAGAGTCTTTGCAAACAAGGGAAGCGGAGGAAATGAAGACAGGGTTATTGAATTAGCTGTAGAAGATAGTATCAATGATGCTGCGGGTTCGTTTGCTTTCAATTTCGATTTTGATGATTTGGATACTCCCGAACCGCCGGAAGGTCATCAATTACCTGAACTACCTGAAGGTGCCACAGTACCGGAAACCCCGAAAGCATTTTCTTGGGGAGATGGTCAAAACTCAAGTGTTATCATCAAGAAAATTGGTGATAAAAAACCTATGGTAATCATCAACGGAAAAGTACTTTCTGATGAAAAAGAAATTCAGGAAGCATTAGAAAAATATAATGGTAAAGAAAAGCTTTCCTTTTCATCCTCGGCCGATGGCGATGAAAACCAAATTATCATCAATGGCAAAGATGTGATGAAAATCAGAACTGAAGCTATGGAAAATGCGAGAGTACAAATGAAAAGAATGCGTCCGTTAATGAAAAAAGACATGGAAAGAGCAAGACGCGAAATGGAAGCGGCCAAACCAGAAATGGAAAGAGCACGACGTGAAATAGAAGCTTCCAAACCGGAAATGGAAAGAGCAAAAGCTGAAATGCTTCAGTCCAAGGAAGAAATGCTAAAAGCAAAAGCGGAAATGGATGCAGCCAAAGCCGAACTGGAAAAAGCCAGGGCCGAACTCAAGGAGCAGAAAAAATAAAGCATAAAAAGCAAGGTCAATTACGACTTGCTTTTTTAATTTTGTACAAAATACGCACTATGTATAAAATACTAGCCAAACTAAACCAACTCTTGCTACCTAGTTTTACCAAACAGCAATTGGATTTAAGCAAAGCCAAAAAATGGCAAATGGCTATCATTGGTTGGCGGTATTATATTACTAAAAAGTCATTGGATTGATAAAGGATTCACTTCGTGCTCCATCAAAGCTCTCCCGAAGTTTCGGGATTGAGAATCCCTTAAAAAACAAAAAAAATGATCAAGTAAACTTGTCATTTTTTTCATTTGAATGGATTCATTCGTGACCTCGACTGGATTCAAACCAGTAACCTTCTGAGCCGTAATCAGATGCGCTATTCAGTTGCGCCACGAGGCCTTTTTTGTGGGTGCAAATATAGCCAATACTATTAAATCCGCAAATGAATACCGAAAATTTATTTTTATTTCAAAGCTGACCTTTGCTGGATGTTGCTAGGCAAAATCCAGTTGCCAATTCTAATATTACAAAAATACCATCAAATCATATAAAGCGTTTTACTTCATACAATGCTAAATTAGCAAGACTTTAATGCTATCATCATGTCACTTACCCGCTACAATGAAAAACGAAATTTCAATGAAACTGATGAACCGGAAGGCAAAATAGGGAAATCAGGGAATGGGCTAATATTCGTCATTCAAAAACATGCAGCCTCCCACCTACATTATGATTTCCGTCTTGAAATGGATGGCGTTCTCAAAAGCTGGGCGGTTCCAAAAGGCCCTTCATTAGATCCTCAGATAAAGCGTTTGGCAATGATGGTTGAGGATCATCCCTTTAGCTATAAAGATTTCGAAGGC
>JAYURX010000125.1:0-4713 GCA_043755965.1 Flavobacterium sp.
ATACAGGTTGCTATGGTTGTATCAAGCAAGGCTTTTTTATCCAAAAACGAAATCAGATTATAAATCATCTCACAAGTGGAACCAATAGCAGTTTCTGAGTAAGTATAAGTGGCATAACTATCCGGTTTTTGATGATGATCAATCATAATCATTGGAGCCGAAAGCTTATTTAAAACCTGTTCCATTTCGCCGGTTCTGTGAAGCGCATTAAAATCCAACGTGAAAACAAGTTCGGCTTCATTCACTATTTTGGTGCAATTTTCTCTGTCATTTTCATAAATCAAAACCGTTTCAGCACCAGGTAACCAGGCCAGAAAATTTGGAAAATCATTAGGGGAAATTACTATTGGCTCATGATTTAATTTCAAAAGAAAATGAAACAATGCCAATGTCGAACCCATGGCATCACCGTCAGGGCTTCGGTGTGGAATGATGGCAATTTTTTTTGGCGTAGCCAATAAATTTTGGATGGCAAAAATTTCTTCTTTTTTCATAGTTGGCGAATGTACTAAAAAATGAAATACAGTTTGTACAGATTAAGGAGATTTTAAGTTTTATCTGGACAGCAAAAGCCCAAACCAAACCGCAAAAAGTCCAAGCAGAATGCTTAACGCCATGTATCCAAATGCCAGTAATGAGTTGTTGTTTTGAAGCAGATTGAAATTCTCCATCCCAAAAGCAGAGAAAGTGGTATAACCACCACAGAAACCAGTAATTAAAAACCACTTTAATTGGCTGTCATTCAAATTATTTTTTGCTAACATCCCAACGAATAAGCTAATCAAGAAGCAACCGATAACATTGGCAATGAAAGTGGCTAGCGGAAACTGATTTGACCAAAATTTAGAAACTAAAACCGTCGTCAGAAAACGAAGCACGCTTCCGATGGCACCACCAATGGCTATGTATAGAATCGTTTTTAACATTATTGATTTAGGAATTGGGATTTAGGATTTAGGATTTTTATTACTGGAATTTTGGAATTTGGTATTTTCTATTTTGGGATTTCCAAAATCAATTTTTGTTGATTTTGACAAACTGGCTTCTTCTGTTTTACTTGAAGGTTCAATCAATTTGTTTAATTGCTTGATTTCATCCTCGGTTAATTCCCGATATCTGCCAACATGAACATCAAGGGAAATATTGATAATCCGGGTTCTTTTTAGGGCCGTAACTTCATAGTCAAGATACTCACACATTCTTCGAATCTGACGGTTTAAACCTTGTGTCAGGATAATTCTAAAGACAAATTTGCTGATTTGTTCTACTTTACATTTTCGGGTAACCTTATCCAAAATTGGCACTCCGTTGCTCATTTTTTCAATAAATCTATCGGTAATTGCTTTGTTTACAGTTACCACATATTCCTTTTCGTGATTGTTTCGGGCACGAAGGATTTTGTTGACGATATCGCCGTCATCGGTCATAAAAATAAGTCCTTCGCTGGCTTTATCCAAACGTCCAATCGGGAAAATCCGCTTTGGATAATTAATGTAATCTACAATATTATCTCTTACATTTTGATTGGTTGTACACTCTATTCCCACGGGTTTGTTAAACGCTAAATAAATTGGTTTTTCCCTTTTTTCCCTAATCAGTTTTCCATCCACGCGGACTTCATCTTCTATAGAAACTTTTGTTCCCATTTCAGGAACTTTTCCATTGAGGGTAATTCGTCCTTCCTCCAATAGTTTATCGGCTTCACGTCGGGAACAAAACCCTGATTCGGAAAGAAATTTATTGATGCGTGTCAGATTGATTTCCATGTTACTTCGTACAATTGCTTCGCCTGTTCAGCTAAAATAGCCTCGAGTCGACCTAAAGGTCTCGAGTGGCAAATATAGGATAATTTCAGAAGTTGAATTCAAATTCATTTTTTTGATAAGTAAGTTAATAAATGGTTTTAAAAATGTAAAAAAATGTTTGTAAGTAGTAAGTTTTTGTTATTTTTACCCACATGAATATACAAGGAAAACTTATAATTATTGGCGGTGCTGTTGATAAAGGCAGTTTCACTGAGACGGATTTGGATAAAAGCGCAGCAAAGAATTTAAACTTTTTTGAAGCTGGGATTTTAAGGAGAATAATTGACGAATCAAAACATAAAGCAAACTCCCGAATTGAAGTTGTTACAACGGCTTCAAAAATTCCGAAGGAAATTGGTCCGGAATATATGAAAGCGTTACATTATTTGGGCGCTAACAATGTTGACGTTTTAAATATAGAACGTCGCGAACAGGCTACTGAACCGGAAATTCTGGAGCGTTTGAAAGCTGCAGATGTTGTTATGTTTACCGGTGGTGACCAATTGCGATTGACCTCTATTCTTGGTGGCACACCATTTCATGATATTCTGCTAGACAAGTATCACAACGAAGATTTTGTATATGCCGGAACTTCTGCCGGAGCGGCTGCAGCTTCCAATAATATGATTTATCAAGGAAGTAGTTCAGAAGCTTTGCTGAAAGGCGAAGTAAAAATCACAAGTGGTTTAGGCTTAATTGACGGTGTAATTATCGATACACATTTCGTGCAACGAGGCCGAATCGGAAGGTTATTTCAGGCAGTTGTTGGAAACCCAAAAGTGCTCGGAATTGGACTTGGAGAGGATACAGGATTGCTTATCACCAACAATTCGATGATGGAAGCTATTGGTTCGGGACTGGTAATTTTGGTTGATGGGAGAGAAATAAAAGACACCAATTTAACGCAGGTGGAATTGGGGCAACCGATATCTATCAATCATTTAGTTACCCATGTAATGAGTATTAATGATACTTTCGACTTGAAAACTTTTAAAATGACCATTAAATCTTCACAATATGTCTAGATTGTTAGACTAATTAGACTGGCTTAGACAACTTAGAATTTTATAATGTCAAAAGCTATGGGTCCAAATTTCTAACAAATCTAAGATGTCTAACAATCTAAAAATCTAAGATGTCTAAAATAATAATCCACGGCGGATTTTTCTCTGAATCATCAACCAATCACGAAACAAAGGTTACCAAACAGCAGGCTTTGCTTCGGATTGTAAAAGATTCGTACAACTATCTGAAAACACATTCCGCTTTGGAAACTGTGGTTTATGCGACCTCACTTTTGGAAGATGACACCTTGTTCAATGCCGGCATTGGTTCGCAAATTCAGGCTGATGGTAAAATAAGAATGAGCGCTTCATTGATGGATGGCTTCACTATGAAGATGAGTGGCGTCATTAACATTGAAGAGGTAAAAAACCCTGTACAGGTAGCTGAAATTTTATTGAATTATGAGGATAAAGTTCTGGGCGGAACTGGAGCAACTAATTTTGCGAGAGAACACGGATTCAATCAATTTTCTACCGAAACTCCACAACGGCGTTCAGAATATGAAGCCAAACTTACTGCAACGCGAATAGGAACTGTGGGCTGTGTTGCTTTAGACAACGAAGGCAAAATTGCGGTTGCAACTTCTACCGGAGGAAAAGGTTTTGAAATTCCGGGAAGGATTTCCGATTCGGCAACGGTTGCCGGGAATTATGCCAACGAGTTTTGCGGTGTAAGCTTAACTGGTGTTGGTGAAGATATTGTCAGCGGCGCAGTAGCAGCTAAAATTGTAACCCGCGTTACGGATGGATTTTCATTGGAAAAAGCTTTTAAAAAGACCTTTTCGGAATTATTGCCTTTTGATGGTTTTGCCGGTGCGATTGCCATCGATAATAAAGGAAATGTTTACCATCAGGATTCACATCCAAGTATGGTTTTTGCCAGCTTTGATGGAGAAAAGGAAGAGGTTTTTAGTTAGAATTCTTTTTTCATATAGCCCAAAAACTAGTAAACATGAATAGTAGCCCCGATGGAAATGGCATCCTTTTCTTTGCAAAAGAAAAGATATAATGGACAGCGGGACGACTTGTCTTAGAAAGACAGACGAAGTGCTCATAAACAAAAAAAATCCCAATCAAAAGACTGGGATTTTTTATTTATAAGTAAGTTAAATAGTGTTGTACAAACGTTTATTTTACTTTTTTAAGTACTGCTTTGAAAGCTTCCGGGTGATTCATTGCTAAATCGGCAAGAACTTTACGGTTCAATTCGATTCCGTTAGCTTTTACTTTCCCCATAAACTGTGAATAAGACATTCCTTCTAAACGGGCTCCGGCGTTGATACGTTGAATCCATAAAGCACGGAAATTTCTCTTATTTACTTTTCTGTCACGGTAAGCATAGCACATAGCTTTCTCAACCGCATTTTTAGCAACTGTCCAAACGTTTTTACGACGACCAAAGAATCCTTTGGCTTGCTTCATTATCTTTTTTCTTCTTGCTCTTTTAGCAACTGAATTTACTGATCTTGGCATAATTTTCTGTTTTTTTTTGTAGCAGGCGTACCGAATTTAATCAAGGTAACTTTGTGGCCATACTCCAAGGTTATTTAAATAATTTTTAACCTAAAGAATTTTTTAGTGATTAGTAAAGAGTGATTAGTGAATAGTTTGGAACTAATTACTAACGACTAATTACTAGTTAATTATATAATTCTTAATTGTTGTTTGATACTTTTCTCATCTGTTTTGTGAACTAATGTAGAATGAGTTAAAGCCAATTTACGCTTTTTAGATTTTTTAGTCAAAATGTGACTTTTAAAAGCGTGTTTTCTCTTGATTTTTCCAGAGCCAGTTACTTTGAATCGCTTCTTAGCACTGGATTTTGTTTTCATTTTAGGCATTTT
>JAYURX010000126.1:0-2043 GCA_043755965.1 Flavobacterium sp.
TGTGAAATTTGCAATAATCCTAAGAGAAATCATAAAGTTATTTGCGTTGTAGAAGATGTCCGCGATGTCATGGCCATCGAAAACACGAATCAGTTTAAAGGGATTTATCATGTTTTAGGCGGAAAAATTTCTCCAATTGATGGCGTTGGTCCGAGTCAGTTAAATATTGATTCCTTGGTTGAAAAAGTAAAATGCGGAGAAATCGAAGAATTAATTTTTGCGCTGAGCTCAACAATGGAAGGCGATACAACGAATTTTTATATTTTCAAAAGAATCAAAGAGTATGAGGTAAAAACATCTACCATTGCTAGGGGAATAGCCGTTGGCGATGAATTGGAATATGCCGATGAAGTTACTTTGGGAAGAAGTATTTTGAACCGCATACCCTTTGAAAATACCCTAAAAAATATATAACAAAATAATAGCAGACTACATTTTTGTAATTAGAATTGAAAAACTATCTTTGTTTGCTAATTTTTTATTTAAAATAATGAACAAACCCAAAATATATTTACTGCTTCTGTTGAGCATTTTAGTTACTTCCTGTATACCCAAAAAAGATTTGATTTATTTACAAGATAAAAAAAATGAAGCCAATCAAGTTGTAACTCCTTCAAATCAAAATCCATATCGACTTCAAACGAATGATATTTTAAATATTTCCATCAAAGCTATTGATTCAAAATTGGTTGGCATATTTAACAATGCTGAAGGTGTAGGTGGATATGGTAATGAACAAACCAGCTACTACAATGGTTATTCCGTTGATGACCATGGTAACATCCGATTGCCGATACTTGGTGAGATGAATGTTTTGGGATTTACGGTTGAAGAAATCAGAATTAAAATTGAGAAGATACTTTTGGACCAATATTTTAAAGACGAAGCCGGAATTTATGTGGTTGTGAAGTTAACAGGTTTCAAATATACTATAAACGGTGAAGTTGGTAGTACAGGTACAAAAACATTGTTTCAGGACAAGGTAAATATAATGGAAGCTATTGCTAATTCAGGAGATATTACACTTACCGGTGACAGAAAAGATGTAAAAGTGATAAGAAGATTTCCACATGGCAATGAAACTTTCAGTATAGATTTAACAGATGCAAATGCTGTTAATTCACCGGCGTTTTACCTTCAGCCCAATGATTACATATTGGTAAACCCATTGAAACAAAAAACATGGGGAACGGGAAGAACGGGAATCGAGTCTCTGTCTACTATAATTACACTATTATCATTAGCAACAACCACTTATTTGCTACTTAAAAATTAACACCATATTTCATGTTAGAAGTTAAAGATTTTACTTTTTTTGATAAACAAAACAGCTTTGATTTTAAAGGTTTTTTAATTAAAACCTTGAGTTATTGGAAGTGGTTTGTGATTGGTTTAATCATTGCTTTTTCGATTGCCCATCAGGTTAATGTCAGAAAACAAAAGATTTATGGCATTGAAACCACTATAGCAGTTCAGGAAGAGAACAATCCGTTTTTTACTGCAAATACAAGTTTGGTATTTAATTGGGGCGGAACTTCTGATAAAGTCCAGATGATTTCTACTACGCTGAAATCCCGTTCACATAACGAATTAGTAGTTGACAAATTGCACTTTTATGTAGACTATTACAAACAGACGGAATATTTTCTACAAGATGTTTATGGTCATGTTCCCTTCAAAATCACCATTGATAAAAACCAAAACCAATTATATGACCAGTTTATAAAAGTAAAAATGGTATCTAATAACTCGTATCAAATCACGATTCCTTTTAACGGGGATAATGCGGAAGTTATTAGATACATTACTAACAAAAAATCAATAATTTCTATTGAAAATCAAGAATTTAAAAAAGTCTACAAAATAGGCGAGACTGTTAATCTGCCTTTCCTTCACTGGAAATTGGATTTATCAGATTTTGATGATAATAACTTCAATGAAGAAATATTAGTTAGATTCAACTCGTTTGACAATACGGTTTCAACCTGTATGGGACTAAATGTGGTAATTGATGAAAAAGCGGGTTCCATTCTGAAAATAGGT
>JAYURX010000127.1:0-2043 GCA_043755965.1 Flavobacterium sp.
ATAATAACTTACATATTCAGGTTGGATTTGATAACTAAACGAATAGGTATTCACTGGATTAGCATCATACAAAGCAAATTGACCTGTAGGAGAATAACCATTTACATTTATTCCGTCACTGTTTTGCTGATAAATAAACGAACCATTCGGGAATAAAGGTTCTCCGGTATCTCGAATACCATTACTGTTTTGATCAACAAAAGCAACCAAAAGTACTTTGTCAGAATCGGGTGCGCATGTAACATTGGCAACCCAGCCAGGAGAAGTAACGCTGCCATCACTTCTAAATCTGAAAGTCAAACAGCCATCAGGACTTGTTGATGTAAATGGACCAGGAATTGTAGTTCCCCAAAATCCTCCAGCTAATCCACCGGGAACGTTTCCTGCTGGATTCATACCTGAAATTTGTGGTGCCGCTATTGAATTTCCGTCAAAAACATATAAAGCATCCCAATTAGTTTCGGTATTAAATGAACTAAAGACTACTGTTACAATTTCTCCGGGTGTTGTTGGGCAAATCGTATTGATACTATCAGAATTATTAGCATAATTGCCTGCGCCGCCATTGTCTATGAATTGTCCACCACATGCAGGTGGGGCAGGAATCGTCGTAACTGGATTAAAAGGAACCCAAGGACAAACTACAATAGGTGAAGTGGAACAAACTGCTCGAATATAAATGGAATAACACGTTGTTGGGTTTAATCCGGTAATTGTAAAAGGGCTAGAAGGGACTTCGAAAAAGCCTGTCGAACTAGGCGATGGTTCAAGTCCACAAGGTAATAATAAAGCTTGCCAAGCCGTGGCTACACTCGAATCAGGGTTTGGAGGTTGATTCCAGTTTATGGTAACTGAATTATGAGTAACATTGTTAATGGTTAATGCTGTTGGAGAACTACATGCAGGAGGTGGCGCACAAGTGACATTGGCAACCCATCCGGCTCTGTTAACAGAAGCATCACTTCTAAATCTGAAAGTCAAACAACCATCCGAACTCGTTGAAGTAAACGGACCGGGAATCGTAGTTCCCCAAAATCCTCCGGCTAATGCACCTGGAACATTTCCTGCCGTATTTGAACTTGAAATTTGTGCTGATGTTATTGAGTTTCCGTTAAAAACATATAAAGCGTCGTAACCGGTTTCGATGTTAAATGATGTAAAAGTTACTGTGACCACATCGCCAGCATTTGTCGGGCAAATAGTAGTAGTAGTATCAGAATTGTTAGCATAATTAGCGGTAGCACCGCCATTGTCTACAAATTGTCCGCCACAAACAGGCGGCGCTGTAAGGGTACAGGCTGAAGAACCTACAGACCAATTACTTAAGTCAGTAGGGCCACAAACTGCTCTAACATAAAAAGTATAACAAGTGCCGGGAACAAGTCCTGTAATAACAAAAGGATTTACTGAAACGTCCACAAAGCCAGTTGTTGCGGCTGTGGGTGCAGGACTACCAGCCGGAAGTGCAAGACATTGCCAATTAACGGCAGAACCAGTTTCATTCCAACCCAAAACAACAGAATTAGATGTCACAGATGAAATTGACACTAAATTAGGTTTTGGGCAAGTAGCTGGCGGCACACAAGTTACATTGGCAATCCACCCAGCTGCGTTAACAACATTATCACTTCTGAATCTGAAAGTCAAACAACCGCTTGGATCTGTTGAGGTAAATGGTCCCGGAATAGAAGTGCCCCAATAACCTCCAGCCAAACCTCCTGGAACATTTGCTGATGGATTTGAACTTGAAATTTGTGGTGCGGCTATTGAGTTTCCATTAAAAACATATAATGCATCCCAGGTTGCTTCTATATCGAATGATGTAAAAGTTACGGTTACTATATCACCGGGATTTGCCGGACAAATGGTAACGGTGTAATCGCTGCTATTCGCATAATTGGCAGTAGGACCCGCAGGATCAGTAAAAGTCCCACTACATTCCTGGGAATGAATAGCAGTTAAAGTTCCTAAAAAAAGGAACAGCGTTAGAAGTAAAGTTTTCTTCATGTTGGTTTAGTTTTTTGACATTCAAATATAATGAAC
>JAYURX010000128.1:0-4699 GCA_043755965.1 Flavobacterium sp.
GGATTGTATGATATGGCAGGAAACGTAGCCGAATGGGTTGCCGATGTTTACAGACCAATTGTTGATGATGAAGCAAATGACTTCAACTACTACAGAGGAAACGTATACATGAAAGATAAAATTGGGGAAGACGGAAAAGTAGAATTGGTTACTGCTGAAACTCAAAAATTTGATACTTTATCAAATGGTAAAATTGTGTCAAGAAACATGCCTGGTCAAATTGCCGAAGTGGCGGTTGATGATAAGGAAACTTATTTGAGACAAAACTTTGACAAATCGGATAACAGAAACTATCGCGATGGTGATAAACAATCAACAAGATATTTCAAATTTGGTGCTTCAGAAGAAGGTGATGAAAAAGGTAAATTGAGAGACGACCAAAGAATGTATGATTCTCCAAAACATAATGTTTCTACAGATAGTTTAGGAAATATGGTCAAAAAATATGACCGTTCTAATAAACGTACTACTTTAGTTAATGATGATGTCAGAGTATACAAAGGTGGTTCCTGGAGAGACAGAGCTTATTGGTTAGATCCAGCACAAAGAAGATATTATCCACAAGACATAGCTACAGATTACATCGGATTCAGATGTGCTATGTCAAGAGTTGGTGCCAAAGCTGATAAAAAGAAAAGAGCAAGAAACTAAGTTGCAGTTTTATGAATAATAACAAAAAAGCCCTAATTTTAAGGGCTTTTTTATTTTAACTATTTTTGCGCGATGACCATTCAGAACATTCATGATTTATTTTTAAAATGTAGCCAAGTTTCAATTGATACACGAAAAATTGAACCCAATTCTTTTTTTGTGGCCATCAAAGGCGAACGTTTTGATGCTAATACTTTTGCCAAAGAAGCATTGGAAAAAGGAGCAAAATATGTTGTCATTGATAATGCTGACTATTATAGTGATGACAGAACAATTTTGGTAAAAGATAGTTTGGAAACACTTCAAGCATTAGCCAAATTCCATAGGCAATATTTAAAACTTCCAATTATTGCCTTAACGGGAAGTAACGGAAAGACAACTACCAAAGAATTAATAAGTGTAGTGTTGTCGAAAACATATACTACTAAAGCAACCATTGGCAATTTAAACAACCATATTGGTGTTCCGTTAACGCTATTGTCATTTAACGCGGAAACCCAAATTGGGATTGTGGAAATGGGTGCCAATCATCAGAAGGAAATTGAATTCCTTTGCGAAATTGCCCAGCCCGATTATGGTTATATTACCAATTTTGGCAAAGCACACCTCGAGGGTTTTGGAGGAGTAGAAGGTGTAATTAAGGGGAAAAGCGAAATGTATGCTTTTCTGAAAGCCAATTATAAAACGGTTTTTGTTAACTTGGATGACACGATTCAAAACGACAAGACAAGAGACATCAGAAGAATTACCTTTAGCGAAAAGGATAAAGACACCAATGTTTTTATAGATGAGGTTACGGCAAATCCATTTGTGAAAATCAAAACTTTAGGAGTTGAAATCAATTCTCATTTAATTGGACTCTACAACGCTAATAATATCAATGCTGCAATAACTATTGGACATAATTTAGAAGTCCCAGTAAATGATATAAAAGCCGCTATTGAGAGTTATATTCCGGAAAATAATCGTTCTCAACTACTAACAAAAGGCTCTAACGAAATTATTCTCGATGCCTACAATGCGAATCCGAGCAGCATGCTGGTAGCGTTGGAGAATTTTATACAATTAGAGACCCGAGGCGCAGCCGAACGGAGCGGAGCTAAAGCGAATAAATGCATTATCATCGGTGACATGTATGAGCTTGGCGCAGAAAGCCAGGCTGAACACAAAGCCATTGTCAATTTTTTAAATCTGAATAGTTCTTTTGAATGTCACTTTGTAGGCAAAGATTTCTTTGCAAACAGCATGCGAAATGAGAACTTCCATTTTTATAATACATTCGAAGAGTTTACCCAATATCTTTCATCAGTAAAACTGCAAAACAAAACGCTTCTTATAAAAGGTTCGCGTGGAATGGCTTTAGAGCGAACTTTGGAGTATTTGTAAAAGATATTCAATTTTCTTTTGGGTGAGAGTAGAGAGGCTACGTCATTTTGTTAGCTGTCATATTGTATTTATACAATTTTAAAAAAATTAGATTTAACATTACACTCGTTAGTCGCCTAATTTCAGACATTTTGAATTATGTAATCTCAAATGATAAATTTTAAATACTATGAGGATTCAGAATAAATATTTCTTAGTAAGATTTACATACCAAAAAACTTAATCAGCGTAGTGACAACTGCAAATAAATGTTGGAATAGACATTTCGAATTATATAAATATTTTTTCCCTAACTTTGTAAAGATGTTCAAGAAACTAATTTCCATATTATTTCTTTCTCTGGCTTGTCTACTCAATTTGGGACACAGCTTTTTTCCGCATACGCATGTAACAGAACATCATCACGACGGAAAGCACCACCACCATGAAGAGAATTCTAATGATAAAGGTTTCTCATTATTTTTTTCTCATTTCAATCATACTTCTGATGCGTTTTCACATAGTCCTACAGAAGATGTTGTTAAGGTGGTTAAGGAGCTTCCCAATTCAATAGTTTTTTTGGATACTCATTTATCTTATTCAAGTTCAATAACATTTTATAATAAAAAAGAGTTAGTTAGAAACAAAGAGCCGCTCATTTTTATTTCTCCTCATTTACATTCTCTACATTTTCGTGGTCCGCCCACAACAATTAGCTAAACAATTCAATCTTTGAATTACAGGAAACTTATTGCCTTTTTTTTGAGGATATAAGTAATTTTCTATACTCTAATTTCTAAAAACAAATCGATGAAATCAACGATTCACGAATTCCAAAAACAAAATCTTAAAACCATGAGTAAAAAATTATTGCTTTCCATGGCAGTTATCACAATGCTAACCACTGCCTGTAATGGAAAAAAAGCCGATGAACACGGACATGACCACACTGAGGGAACTCACGAACACGCGGATGGTGAAGAACATGCTAATCACGAAAATGATAGTGTGGCTCAGGAAGAGTTTACCGTTGGAAAAGACAGTGCAGTAACCAAGGAAGCGCACGATCACCAACACGAAAGTGGTGAGAAGCACCAACATTAATCTTTTTGATGCCTATAATTGACATGATTGTAGGCATCAAATTAAAATTCTCAAAGTTTATGAAAATAGCACAAAAAATAATGCTACTTGGTTTGCTCTTTTTAGGATTCACCAGTTGCAACAATAAAGAAGAAGCCAAAGAAAATGCATCGCTGGAACCCTTAGCATTCACGCTTTACACAGACCATACGGAATTGTTTGTAGAGTTTAAACCCTTGGTCGTAGGTTCAAAATCAAAGTTTGCTGCTCACTTCACCGTTTTAGGGGAAAACTTTAAAGCGTTGACCGATGCTAAAATAACAGTCAGTCTGATTGTTGGTGACAAAGGCATTAAAAATACTGTTGATGCTCCGAGTTCTCCGGGCATATTCCGATTGGCATTAAACCCGAAAACCGCCGGAACCGGAACTTTAGTTTTTGACATCAAAACCAAAGACTATACGGATAAAATTACGATTGAAAATGTAACTGTTTATCCGGATGAAAAGACTGCTTTAGCCAAACAACCTGAACATACCGAAAGTGGCAATATCTCTTATTTAAAAGAGCAAGCTTGGAAAGTGGATTTTGCTAATCAAGCGGTTAAAAAAGAAACTTTTAATGATGTAATTAAAACCAGTGGTCAAATTCTTTCGGCTCCCGGTGATGAATTGATTGTAACCGCTAAAGCAAGCGGCGTGGTTGTGTTTTCCGGTAAAAGCACTATAATTGGTTCTGCTGTAAATGCAGGGAGTTCGCTTTTCACCATTACCGGTGCCGATATGACTGAAAGTAATATTGATGCTTCGGTAAAAGATGCCAAAGCCAATTATTTAAAAGCCAAAGCCGATTATGAACGGTCAAAATCGCTTGTTGCAGATAAGATTGTTTCTGAAAGAGAGCACCAACAAGTAAAACTGCAATTTGAAAATGCGCAAACAGCCTACAATACGGTTTCTAAAAATTATACTTCAAAAGGGCAAAATGTATTGTCACCGATGTCGGGATTTGTGAAAAATGTGATGGTTACCGAAGGACAATATGTGCCATCTGGAACACCATTGGCCACTATTTCAAAAAATAAGAAGTTGATTGTTCAAGCTAATGTTTCCCAAAACTATTTTAGCAGACTGTCGAGTATTACTTCTGCTAATTTTAAAACACCACAAAGCGATGTGGTTTATAATACGGCGGCTTTAAACGGTAGAATTATTTCCTATGGAAAAAGTACTTCAGCGGCAACTCCATTTATTCCAGTAACATTTGAAATTGACAATTCAGGTCAATTGGTTTCAGGTTCTATTGTTGAAATGTATCTTAAATCTTCGGTGATTGCTGATGCATTGGTAGTTCCTGTTTCTTCCTTGATTGAAGAGCAAGGGGTTTTCTATGTCTATGTGCAAACCGGTGGTGAAAGCTTTAAAAAGAGAGAAGTTAAATTGGGTGCCAGTGATGGTTTAAACGTGCAAGTTTTATCAGGAGTGGTTGAAAATGAAAGAGTGATTACCAAAGGTGGCTACCAAATTAAACTATCGAGTGCATCAGGTGCTTTGCCTGCTCACGGACACGAACATTAGAAATGTTAAATTTTGAATGTTTA
>JAYURX010000129.1:0-2035 GCA_043755965.1 Flavobacterium sp.
ATATTAATTCCCAATTCGATGGCAAAATCAGCACAGGCTTTTACGGCTTCATATAATCGAGCGTCTTCGCCTTCGTTTTTACAAGCCCACATCCAGTTGGCAGAAAGCGAAACGCTTTTTAAACCATCTTTCAATGGAGCAAAAACAATATTTGACAATGCTTCTCCAATTGAATTTCTGGAACCAGCCGTTGGGTTAATCAAAGCTGAAACCGGAGAATGCCCAATGCTAGTGGCGATTCCTTCTTTTCCATGAAAATCCAACGCCATTACGCCAACATTGTTCAACGGCAGTTGCAATGGTCCGGCACATTGTTGCTTGGCTACTTTTCCGCCTACGCAACGGTCGACTTTATTAGTTAGCCAATCTTTGCAAGCCACCGCTTCGAGTTGGAATACTTGTTCTAAATAATCCTGAATTTTTTCCGGGTTGTAATTTATATCAGTATAATTTATTTGAGAAGTTGTGTCGGTCATTATCACTTTTGGAGAACTTCCAAACATATCTTCCAAAGCAAAATCCATTGGTTTATTTCCTGTTGTTTTGCTTTCGAAAGTGAAGCGATGATTGTCGGTTACTTCACCCACTTCATACATTGGAGCACGTTCGCGCTCAGCAATTTTTCTTAAGGTTTCGATATCATCTTTGCCGATAACCAATCCCATTCTTTCCTGGGATTCGTTACCAATAATTTCTTTGGCTGAAAGTGTTGGGTCACCAACAGGTAATTTATCTAAATCAATCAAGCCGCCCATTTCCTCAACTAATTCGGAAAGGCAGTTCAAATGCCCGCCCGCGCCATGATCGTGAATCGAAACGATTGGATTGATATCGCTTTCTACCATTGCTCTGATAGCATTGGCAGCTCTTTTCTGCATTTCGGGATTGGAACGCTGAATAGCATTAAGCTCAATTCCGGAGCCAAAGGCACCAGTATCTGCAGACGAAACTGCTGCGCCGCCCATTCCGATTCTGTAATTTTCTCCGCCAAGGACTACGATTTTATCGCCTTTTTTTGGTTTATGTTTTTTGGCTTGTTCTTCTTTTCCGTAACCAATTCCACCCGCAAGCATGATTACTTTATCAAAACCCAGCTTTCGGCTTGTCCCAATGAGCTTGTCGAAGTGTTCGTGTTCGAAAGTTAAAACTGAACCCGTAATTAACGGTTGCCCAAATTTGTTCCCAAAATCGGAAGCGCCATTTGATGCTTTTATCAAAATATCCATTGGGGTTTGGTACAGCCATTTTCTTTCAGTCATTCCGTTTTCCCACAGACGGTTTTCTGTTAATCTTGAATAGGAAGTCATGTAAACCGCTGTTCCTGCCAATGGCAATGAACCTTGTCCACCTGCCAATCGGTCGCGGATTTCTCCGCCTGAACCCGTTGCCGCACCATTAAATGGCTCTACTGTTGTTGGGAAATTATGCGTTTCAGCTTTTATTGAAATCACTGAATTGAATTCTTTTTCCTGATAGAAATCGGCTTTGTCACCAGTTTTTGGCGCAAATTGGGTCACTTTTGGGCCTTTGATAAAAGCGACATTGTCTTTATAGGCAGAAACAATATCGTTCGGATTGAGTTCCGAAGTTTTCTTTATCATTTTAAATAAAGACATTTCTTTCTCAACGCCATCTATAACAAATGTTCCGTTGAAAATCTTATGGCGGCAATGTTCTGAATTTACCTGAGAGAAACCAAATACTTCTGAATCGGTAAGCTTTCTGTTTATTTTTTCAGATAGATTTTCTAAATACACTACTTCTTCATCGCTCAATGCCAATCCTTCCTGTTTATTGTATGCCGCAATATCATCAATTTCCAGAATGGGTTCAGGCTTTATATTGATAGTGAAAATATCCTGATTCAGTTCACTATATTTCTGCGAAAGCATTGGATCAAAATCGGTAAAACCAGCAGCCACTTTTTGAAATTCCTCAATCCTGATGATGCCTTCAATTCCCATATTTTGGGTAATCTCTACTGCGTTGGTACTCCAGGGCGTAATCATAGCGGCACGTGGGCCAATAAAAAAAT
>JAYURX010000130.1:0-2034 GCA_043755965.1 Flavobacterium sp.
GGCCGACAACTATGAAAGACGTATCGAAATCTGTAAAAGAAGTTATGATATTTTGGTAAATGAAGTTCATTTCCGGGCAGAAGACATCATTTTCGACCCCAATATTTTCCCGGTTGCCACCGGAATGGACGAACATAAATTAAACGCTTTGGATTTTTTCCGTGCCACCAAATGGATTCGTGAAAATCTTCCTTATGCCGGAGTTTCAGGCGGTGTAAGCAACGTATCATTTTCGTTCCGTGGCAATGACAAAGTGCGTGAAGCAATGCATTCGGCATTCTTATATCATGCCATTCAAAACGGAATGACAATGGGAATTGTTAATCCGGAAATGCTCGAGATTTATGATGAAATTGATAAAAACTTGCTCGAACATGTAGAAGATGTGCTGCTAAATAGAAGAGAAGATGCAACAGAAAGATTATTGGATTTGGCCGAAAGTTTCAAAGGCGATTATAAAGCCAATGAAAAAGCGATTCAGGAATGGAGAAATGGTTCGGTTCAAGAACGGTTGACACATTCGTTGGTAAAAGGAATTGACGAATTTATAGAAATTGATGTTGAAGAGGCAAGAGCAAATTCTCAAAAGGCGATTGATGTTATCGAAATCAATTTAATGGCCGGAATGAATGTCGTTGGGGATTTATTTGGAAGCGGAAAAATGTTCCTGCCACAGGTAGTAAAATCCGCTCGTGTGATGAAGAAAGCCGTAGCCTATTTACTTCCATTCATCGAAGCTGCAAAACGCCCCCCAGCCCCCGAAGGGGGAGTTAAACCCTCACAACATTGGGAAACAGCAAATCCATACAATTATGGGTTGCTGAAAAAATATGCTCTCGAAATGAGACATACACCAACTGACGCTGAGCATATTATGTGGGAGACTTTAAGTGGAAAAAAAATAGGAGGATTTAAATTTAGAAGACAACATATCATAGGAAATTATATTGCTGATTTTGTTTGTCTGAGAGAAAATCTGATCATCGAAGTTGACGGTTTAATTCATCAATTACCAGAAAACAAAGCAAGTGACGAGGAAAGGACGGCATGGTTAAGAAATGAAGGATACCATGTTATACGTTTTAAAAATGAAGAAGTTATTGCTTCGCTTGAAAGTGTTACTGACAGAGTCTTAGTAGCATTAAAAACTCCCCCTTCGGGGGCTGGGGGGCGTGGAAAAGTACTGATGGCAACAGTAAAAGGCGACGTACACGATATTGGGAAAAATATAGTAGCCGTAGTTCTGGGTTGCAACAATTTCGAAATCATCGATTTGGGCGTTATGGTTCCGCCCGAAAAAATTATTGAAGCTGCTATTCGTGAAAACGTTGACATTATTGGCTTAAGCGGATTGATTACACCTTCGCTTGACGAAATGGTTTATTTGGCAAAGGAAATGGACAAACTAAATATCAAGATTCCGATTATGATCGGCGGTGCCACCACTTCGCGGGCGCATACCGCCGTGAAAATTGCACCGGAATATAAAGAAACCGTAGTTCATGTGAACGATGCTTCACGTGCTGTAACGGTGGCGAGTAATTTGTTGCAAATGGAAACAAAAGGAAGTTATGTGAAAGCTATCCGTGAAGAATATGACAAATTGCGTGATGGTTATCTGAACAGAAGCCGTGATAAAAATTATTTGTCGATAGAAGATGCCCGTAAAAATAAATTGAAATTAGATTGGGATAATTTCCAACCGGTGAAACCAAATTTTATCGGAACGAAAACTATTAAAGTTGAATTATCTGAACTTGTTGATTTTATCGACTGGACACCATTCTTTAGTTCATGGGAATTGTACGGAAAATATCCGGCGATTTTGACGGATGCCGTTGTTGGTGAACAAGCAACTTCTTTATTTGCAGATGCACAGGAAATGTTGAAACAAATCGTTTCAGAAAAGTGGCTGACCGCTAAAGGAATTCTTGGAATTTTCCCAGCCAATACTGTGAATGATGATGACATTGAAATTGTCACCCTGAGCGCAGTCGAAAGGCCGACAACCGACAACCGACAACCGACAACTTT
>JAYURX010000131.1:0-4678 GCA_043755965.1 Flavobacterium sp.
TTTGGAGCTTTTTGCCGGAACCGGAAGCATCAGTTATGAATTTGGTTCGCGTGGTTGCTCGCCAATTCTTTGTGTTGACGGTGATATGGGCTGCATAAATTTCATCAAAAAAACAGCAAAGGAATTTGAGTTTCAAATTACAGCCGTAAAAAGCGATGTCTTTAAATTTCTTGAAAAACATACTGGTAACTATAATATCATTTTTGCTGATCCGCCTTACGGAATGGAACAAAAGGAATTCGAGAAAATGGTGGAGCTTATCTTTGAAAACAAATTGCTGGACGAAGACGGAATGTTAATTGTTGAACATTCCAAATACACCAAATTGGACCAAATGCCGAATTATTCGTTCCAAAAGAATTATGGCGGTTCGGTATTTACTTTCTTCGAATTGAAAACCGAAGAGTCAGAAGACGAAAATCAGTAGAAGGTTTTACTTTTCAAAAACTAAGGTATCTGCTTCAGCACCCAAATCAAGTAAAAATTTGGTCATGTCTTTTACAAAATTATCAGGACCACACACATAGAAATGCTGACCAAAATCGGTAACATTTTCAATCAGAAAATTGCGGTCAATTCTTTTCCCGACATAGCCAATTGTATTTTCCCGGGTTAAGACATTGATAAAATTTCTCTTGAGCATTTTGTATAATTCAGTGCCCATAATAATATCGTCTGAAGTTTTATTGACATAAATGAGTCGGTTATCCTTAATCTGATTGTGTCTGTATAATTCCCTGAAAATAGCAATAAACGGCGTAATCCCTGTTCCGGCAGCTAAGAAAACACCTGGTTTTTCATAATCAAGCGTTCCAAAAACATCATGTAAAATCAGTTCGTCCCCGCTGTTAACAGTACCCAGCATTTTGGTTACTCCGTCATGGTCCCTGTATAATTTAATCATGAACTCTAAAGATTTAGATTCACGCAAACTGGTGAATGTAAAAGGACGCAATTTGTCCTTCCAATCGGGTAGGTTTATTGAAATATCAGTTCCTTGTCCCGGAATGAAGTCGTATCCAATGGGTTTTTCTACTACAAATCGTTTTACATCGTGGGTTATAAATTTGGCTTCGAGAACTTTTACAATGTATTCGCTCATAACTTCAGATTTAAGAATTTTTGGCAGAAAAAAAAGCAGACCTATAAGCCGGATTCTGTATCTTGATCCCCGAAACTTCGGGGCAAAACCCTTATCATTTATCTAGACCAACAATTGCTCATTGATTCAAGCTTCCTACCCTTCGGCAACGGACGAGTAATCCTTAAATGCCGATATACTTGGAATTTCACCGCATAGAGTTTACCTGGTTTCACTACAGCATTACCTGTACCTGCTTTCTGTTGCACTTGTCCTCGCCTCTCGACGGACGGATGTTATCCGCTATGCTACTCTGTGGTGTCCGGACTTTCCTCCCCGATTTCTCAGGACGATAAGGCGGTCTGCGGTGCAAACTTACAATAATAATTTTATAACAATCCCACTTAATTCTGTAACCTTAACGGATGTCTAAAGATTAATTTTATTTAAATAAATAAACAAATTAAATCAAAGCATCATGGATCCACATATGTACCATTACGCCCCTGTTTCGCAAGCCTTAGACGAATTAAAGGAAAAAGGCTTTACTGTTGATTTTAATAATCAGGAAGGAAGAATTATCAACAGCCCGCATGATTTTACCATAGTACACATCTATTATTATGAAGGTGAAAGTGATCCGGGTGATGAAGCAACGGTGTATGGAATCACATCAAGTACGGGTGAAAAAGGCGTTTATGTAGCCGGAGCTTCAGCGTATACTGATAAAAGTGCCGCCATGGTGCTGAATGAACTTAGTATCAAAAATAAAAAAGATCCCGAAGAACATCCCGAAATGAATCCGGAATCCAGTCAGGAACCAACTCGAGGCAATCCCGAAGCTTCGGGAGAACAGGACGAAGTCAAACCTGATGAAGACCCTAAAATGAAAGAAGAGGTCAAACTGATTGACCACTTATAATGGAAAGATTAAAATCCAAACTCGAAAAAATAGGAAGGAATCCCCAAATCACAGCTAAATCTGTTGGGCTTCGCTATTCCATTAATGTCAATAATGGTTTTTACCGTATCCGAAAAGGGGAAGTTTTTGAATTTGTGGATGAAAACAAAAAGAAAGTTCGTGACAAACATATTTTGGAACGTATAAACCAACTTGTGATTCCTCCCGCTTGGGAAAATGTCTGGATTTCACCTTATGAAAACGGACATCTTCAAGCAACAGGAATTGACACCAAAGGCCGGAAACAATATCGTTATCATGCGCAATGGAATAAAATCCGCAACCAATCCAAATTTCACAAGCTCCACAATTTTGCCAAAGCACTTCCTTTAATCAGAAAACAAGTCGAAATCGATTTGAATAAAAAAGGTTTGCCCTATGAAAAAGTCGTGGCTTTGGTAGTAAAACTTATCGAACTTACCAATATCCGAATTGGGAATGATGCCTACAAAAAGTTATACGGTTCTTTTGGCTTGACGACCTTACAAGACAAACATGTAAAATTCAGCAGCAGCAAAATCTATTTTGAATTTATTGGCAAAAAAGGAATCAAACACAAAATGAGCCTTGAAAGTACGAGATTGGCAAACCTTGTCAAAAGGTGCAAAGACATTCCCGGGCAGGATTTATTCCAATATTATGATGAAAATGGAAACCATCGTTGCATCAGTTCCGCCGATATCAATACTTATTTGAAAAATATAACTGATGAAGATTTTACTGCCAAGGATTTTCGTTGCTGGGCAGGAAGCGTAAATGCGCTTGGTGCTTTTCAGAAATTATCTCAGCCCGAAACCCAATCCGAATTCAAACACAAAGTGGTAGAAGTTTTGGACGAAGTGGCTTCCAAATTGGGAAATACGCGAACCGTCTGCAAAAAATATTATGTTCATCCTACAGTAATCGCCGCGTTTGAAAAAGGTTCGATTTGGGATTACAAACCCAACACTAAAGATTCTGAACTTAATGAAGAAGAATATGCTTTGGTTGTCTTACTCGAAAATGAAACCATAGCCGAAGTTTTGTGTTAATCCATCCTCGAAAAAATTCCTTATATTTAAGGAATGAAAAACAGATATCATTACGCCTCCGTTATAAAAGCCCTGGAAGAACTCAAATCCATGGGCTTTACCATTGATTTTAATCTGCAGGAAGAAGCTATTTATAGCAATCCTGATAACTATGAAATCCTGCATATCTACCGTTATGAAGGCGATTCCAATCCGGATGATGAGGCGATTGTTTATGGAATTGAGTCTGGTACAGGAGAAAAAGGGGTTTTTGTTGCCGGTTTTTCGCCCAATTCAGAAAGTGAGGCTGCCAAAGTTTTACACGAATTGAGCATTAGGGGAAATAAACACTAACTACTCTTTACTAATTACTAATTACTTTTTTGGAATTTGGAGTTTGGGATTTGCAATTTTAAAATCTATATTTGTAATCCAATAAAAAGCTATGGAACAATTTGTAGTTTCTGCCCGTAAGTATCGCCCGCAAACGTTTAAAGACGTGGTTGGGCAACAGGCTATTACAAACACTTTGCTTAACGCCATAGAAAACAATCACTTAGCTTCCGCTTTGTTATTTACCGGTCCGAGAGGCGTTGGAAAAACAACTTGTGCCAGGATTTTGGCACGCAAAATTAACCAACCGGGTTATGATGATCCAAATGAAGATTTTGCTTTTAATGTATTTGAACTCGATGCCGCTTCTAACAACTCGGTTGATGATATCAGAAACCTGATTGACCAGGTTAGAATCCCGCCACAAACCGGAAAATATAAGGTATATATCATTGACGAAGTGCACATGCTTTCGGCAAGTGCTTTCAATGCGTTTTTGAAAACTCTTGAAGAGCCTCCAAAGCACGCCATATTTATTTTGGCTACGACCGAAAAGCACAAAATTATTCCGACGATATTATCACGCTGCCAGATTTTTGACTTTAAAAGAATTACCGTTAAAGATGCCAAGGAACATTTGGCTGAAGTAGCAAAGAGTCAGGACGTAACTTTTGAAGACGATGCGCTGCATATTATTGCACAAAAAGCGGATGGCGCAATGCGTGATGCTTTGTCCATTTTTGACAGAGTGGTTTCCTATTGTGGCAACAACTTAACACGTCAGGCAGTTACTGAAAATCTGAACGTTTTAGATTACGAGACGTACATTAATATGACCGATTTGATTTTGGAAAACAAAATCCCGGAAGTCCTGATGGCCTATAATGATATTTTATCCAAAGGCTTTGATGGTCATCATTTTATTGCCGGATTAGCATCGCATTTCAGGGATTTATTGGTGTCCAAAACCCCAGCCACGCTTTCTTTGTTGGAAATGGGTGAAGCGGCACAAAAATTATACGGACAACAATCGCAAAAAGTATCGCAGGAATTTTTGTTAAAAGGTATTGACATTGCCAACGATTGTGATTTGAAATATAAGGTTTCCCAAAACCAACGCCTTTTGGTGGAACTTACGCTAATGCAATTAAGCTCTATCGGTTTTGATGGAGAAAAAAAAAAGTCTGAGTTTATAATTCCACCTGCGTATTATCGTAATAATAGTTTTTCTATAGCAGAAGTCCAAAGTCCCAAGTCCTTAGTCCTTAGTGATAAGGTAGCAGAAAGCACAAC
>JAYURX010000132.1:0-4669 GCA_043755965.1 Flavobacterium sp.
AACTCATCCTTTAGATACAATTGTTTGCCATAATATATCATTTCGGAAAGCAATGTCTTTTCTCTTGGCGGGGGAATTTTTCCTAGCGAAAAGCTCGTAACGATATCAGGCATCATTTGTCTTTCCTCGAAATTCTGCTCAATGTATTTGGCTTTATCGTAAAATTTATGGTCTTTACCCAGATAGAGTTCTAGTGCAATTATCAATTTATCATTGGCATAAATGGCTTTACTGTTATAATCCATATCGGCAATAACGGCATACACTTTCGGCATAGTTGCATTTGGAAAATAATATTTTATGTGCTTAAACAGGTCATCAATCTCTGATGTTTGTTTATCAAAATTGGAGTATTTTTTTTCCACTTCCTGATACAATTCTCTCCACAAAGGGTTTTGCATTTTTTCTATCCAAACGCTATCTGACACTCCTTCCGGAAAGAAAAAAGGGTATTCCGCTTTTAGATTGGCCAACTCATTTGGTGGCGTTTCAAAAAAAGCTTTATCAAAGCGATATACTTCTAATTCAAGCGGAATCTCTTCCACTGCTTTTTCGACTTTTGATTTTTTATCGCAGGACGCAAACGCCGCAACAACTAAAAGTGCTATTATATATTTTCTCATCTATAAAATTAATATCCAATAAATCGACTCGCTAAAGTCTTGATTTTTTACATTTGCAAATATACATTTCAGTTTCTAAATACTTTCATAACAAATGGCTAAAAAAAGTACAATTCAGGTAGAAAAAGTAAATCAGCATATTGTAAATTGGTTAAAAGAATATGCCCATAAAGCTAATGTCAACGGCTTTGTAATTGGGATTTCCGGCGGTGTTGATTCTGCCGTGACTTCAACCCTTTGCGCCCAAACTGGTTTAACTACTTTATGCATTGAAATGCCAATTCATCAGGACAGCACGCAGGTAAACAGAGGGAAAGAACACATAGAGCAATTAAAAAAGCGCTTTCCTAATGTGCAGCATGACATTGCTGATTTGACTTCTGTTTTTGAAACCTTTAAAAAGGAAGTGCCAAATTCAGAAAATGAAACCAAGCTTTATTTATCTCTAGCCAATACCAGAGCGCGATTGCGAATGACAACTTTGTATTATTTTGCCGGGTCTCACAGTTTACTAGTGGCCGGAACAGGAAATAAAGTCGAAGATTTTGGCGTTGGTTTTTATACAAAATATGGCGATGGAGGCGTTGATTTAAGTCCAATTGCCGATTTAATGAAAAGCGATGTTTATGCTTTGGGAAAATATTTAGAGATTCCTGAATCTATCCAAAAAGCGGCACCAACTGATGGTTTATTTGGCGACACAAGAACTGATGAGGAACAACTCGGAGCAAGTTATGACGAATTAGAATGGGCGATGCTTGAGGATGAGAACAACAAAAAAGCTGAAAATTTTACGGGAAGAGAGAAACAAGTTTTTGAAATTTATAAGAAGTTAAATACCGCAAACCAACACAAGATGCAACCCATTCCTGTATGTTTAATCCCAAAAAAAATTAAATAATTAAAAAAGTTAACATTTTTTCAATATGTTTTTCTTACCTTTATGGGTAGTTTTATTAACTTTTATCAAATACCACAATTATGATAAATTTATGTGTCGCAGATAACTTCCCCGTTGTACACTTTGGAATGAAGGCTTATTTCAAGGACCATCCTGAAATAAATGTCGTTTCCAACGTTGGTAATTTTTTTATGGTTCCCGATGCTTTAAGAAATAAAGAAATTGACGTCTTGATCATCGATTTAGAGCTTGAAGGATTAAAGAGTATTTATGAAGTCAAGTCAATCATCAAAAACTTTCCAAAGACTAAAGTTATCGTATTTAGTAGCTTGTCAGAACACATCTACGCGCCAAATGCTATAAAAGCTGGTTGCGCAGGTTATGTTCATAAGACATCAAAGCTTGAAAATTTAGGGATTGCAATTGTTAAAGTAAGCCAAGGGCAAATTATTCTAAATGATGAAATCAAGAAAAGTTTAGCATTGATTGCTAAACAAAACAAATCAGAACGTTTGTATCGCAAACTTTCTAATCGAGAAATCGAGGTACTTCGCTTTTTAAGTGATGGTAAAAAAAACAATGAGATTGCTAAGATTTTAACCCTTAACGAGAAAACAATTAGTACTTACAAACTTCGTCTGTTGACTAAGCTAAATGTAACAAATTTGGTTGACCTTGTTAACAAAGCAAAAACGTTAGAAATCGTTTAAAACTAAACCTCGCCAACCGCGGGGTTTTTTTATAGGTAAGTTTAATCAAATCTCATCATTACTCTACCAAGTTTTACTGAAAAATTATTTATCAATCTATTGTAATCATTTATTGCTTGTAGAGTCTCTGTATTATCTGAATCGACAGTTATACTGTTTTTTAAATTATCTTTTAATTTCTCAACCAAATACCATCGTAAAGTGTATATAATTTCGTTGACATTTTGGCTTATTGACATTTCTCTGAATTTAATAAAAATATTTTTTCTTTCCCAATTACTAGTAATATGTCTTTCATATTCCATAATGATACTAGTTATCTCCTGAATAGAATCTTCAGGCAAATTCGTTAAATAGTCGTCAAAATCAAGGTCCTTATCATTCTGATGATAATAGTCGATTAAACCATTATATATTCCTTTAAATAATTCATTTGTAAATTCTATTTCATCTTCTTGTAAGCTCAAGAAAATCCTCTGACTAACTGAACGTTTTATTATAACTTTAGATTCTATAAATTCTCCTTCCTCATTCTGACCAAGTTCATAATCTTCAAAATCTTCATTTGAATTTCCGTACAATAAAAGCAAACCTATAATTTTTCGCTCGAGGTCATAAAGTATGTCTATCTTTTCCTGCTGAACAAGTGGTTCGTTTTTAACAACTTCAAATACTCTTTGCTCTTGTTTTAGTTTTTTCCCCGCTTCCGAAATGTCTTTCTGAACCAATTGAGCTAACGTATTCAGCAATACCTGCTCGGAAATATCCATGATTCGGGAACATTCCTGAATATAGATTTCTCTTTTAATTCGGTCCGGAATTTTGGAAATACTGACAACCATATCGCGAATTAAATCCGCTTTCTTGATTGGATCGTTATTGGCTTCATCCATCAAAAGCGAAGCCTTGAACTGGATAAAATCCTTGGCATTGTTTTCTAAATACAAAACCAAATCTTCATACGAATTCTTTTTGGCAAAACTATCCGGATCATCACCATCAGGAAACGTGCAGACTTTAACGTTCATACCTTCTTCCAGAATCAAATCAATTCCGCGAACGGAAGCGCGAAGTCCCGCAGCATCACCATCAAAAAGAACGGTGATGTTTTTGGTCAAACGGTTGATTAATCGAATTTGGTCCGGTGTTAAAGCAGTTCCTGATGATGCTACAACATTTTCAATTCCCGCCTGATGCAATTGAATAACATCAGTATAACCTTCAACCAAATAGCAATTGTTTTGTTTGGCAATAGCTTGTTTGGCGTGGAAAATTCCATAAAGGACTTTACTCTTATGGTAAATTTCGCTTTCGGGTGAATTGAGATATTTTGCTGCTTTTTTATCATTGGTCAAAATCCTTCCTCCAAAACCTAAATTTCTGCCTGATAAACTTTGAATAGGAAACATTACCCTTCCTTTAAAACGGTCGAAGTGTTTTCCATCTTCTCTGACAATAGTCAATCCAACTTTTTCAAGAAATTCTAATTGATATCCTTTTGCCAATGCTTCAGTTGTAAAAGCATCCCAAGTTTCTGGCGAATATCCCAAGCCAAATTTGGCAATGGTTTCATTGGTAAAACCTCTTTCCTTAAAATAGGACAATCCAATGGCTTTCCCTTCTTCCGAATTTAAAAGCGTGTCATGGAAATAAGTTTTGGCAAATTCAGAAACCAAATACATGCTTTCTTTTTCGTTGGCTTCTATTTTATCTTCTTGGGAAACTTCGGTTTCTTCAATTTCGATATTGTATTTATTGGCTAAAAATCGAATGGCTTCGGGATAAGTAAAATGTTCGTGTTCCATAAGGAAAGTCACAACACTTCCGCCCTTTCCCGAACTGAAATCTTTCCAAATCTGTTTTACAGGAGAAACCATGAACGATGGAGAACGTTCATCCGAAAACGGACTTAGGCCTTTGTAATTGCTGCCGGCACGTTTGAGTTGGACAAAGTCACCAATGACTTCTTCCACACGTGCGGTTTCAAAAACTTTATCTATGGTTTCGCGGGTAATCAAAATTTAGATTGTTAGATCATTAGATTTTCAGATTAATAGAATCTTAAAATGAAAGATGGTAAATTTAAACATTCATAATTTAAAATTTAGAATTTAAAATAAAAAAAAGATGCTTCATTGCTGAAACATCTTTTCCGAAGTATAAACTAACCTAAACAACACTTCGACTGCGCTCAGTGTTGCAAAATATGAAATTGCATTTTTTATTTTTTAATTCAAGTCAAAACGTACACCTAGCGATATGTTGTTTTGTTTAATGGCATTGTCTTTAAATAACAGATTTAAATCATATTTCAGATACAAACTCGTTTCACCATATCCAAGATAAGTACTCACACCATAAATGAAATCATTGGTATTAAATCCACCTTTTTCCTTAACGGTAATGTCATGGCCATCCGCTTCGTATTTTAAAAT
>JAYURX010000133.1:0-4664 GCA_043755965.1 Flavobacterium sp.
GTATCATTTTTCATCTCTAACATATAGTAGGTCATTGGTAACGATGGTGTTCCATAAATAGGAGCGCCAAACCACGCATCAAAAAACAAGAAGAGCACGGCAGCAATTAGAATGGCTATAAAGAAGTTATCTTTAACGATGTTCTTGAATTCCATAAAGGCTAAATCAAACAATAATCTAACATTTAAACTTTTGGAGAAAACTTTTGAAACCTTAGGAATTTTAGTAAAGGCAGCAGATACATTGGCTTCATCTAAGTTGTCATTTTTCTTTTTTGAAGTATAATTTTTGTTTAAAAACTTCATGAAGTCAAATCGGTACAAGGTAAAAAGCAAAGCTGACACTCCCAAACCAACCCAAATAAGACGATTCCAAATTAACATTCCTTGAAACGGAACCGTCATCGAGTTTTGTTCTTCTGGCGTCCAATATCGAATAATATTTTGATATGTGCCTAAACCAAAAGGGTCAAGTAAGCTTACTAAGTTTTTGTTCTCAATATCTTGCGTTAAGGTTAACGTAATTAGATACGTGATAAATAAGATGGCGCCACCAGCATAGGCCAACATCACCCTTTTTGTCATACTAACCAAAGCAAAGAAAATACATCCTGCAAAGAAAAAATTTGTCCAATACAGCATTAAAGTTGGCTGTAAATAATACCAAAGATTAAAGCTTGTAAAGCGTTCAGGTTCCTCATAGCCCGCATAAGGGCCAATCATAAAACCTATAATTAATCCCAATTGTAAACCCAGACTTACCATAAAGAGCACCGTCATTGATCCAAAAAAGCGGCCTAGCAAATAGCCTTTTTCAGTAATTGGATAGGAAAAAAAGTAATTCTCGGTTTTGTGCTCAATATCTCTATAAACGGGCACGCCCATAATAGCACTGGCAAGCATAATTCCAAAAATACTAATGGTCGATAACATAGTGGCAATAGCGATAGGAGAGTTCACAAACACTTTCTCTGAAGCTGGACCATTTCCGCCAATAGCCATAATTAATCCAAACAACATTAGTATACCAAAGTAGGACCAAGTAGCGGGTCTTTTTAATCTATATCTGATTTCGAATAAGAATATTTCTTTAAACATAATTGAATAATTTTATAAGGTTAGATTAATCAATTACACTAAAGTACTATCCATACGTGAAGTGATTTCAGCAAAATACACATCTTCCAAATTGGCTGCAAAGGCTTCAAAAGAAGCATCAGGTTTGTTATCGCTCAAGACATGAATAACGGTTTTCCCAGCTTTCAAATGTGTAGAAATAACTTGTAAATCTGTTTTATAATTTGCCAGCTCATCTTTTTCAATGGCTTTAGTCCATATTCTGCCTTTAACGCCTTCAGTTAACTCATTTGGATTGCCTTTTGCCACAACTTCTCCCAAACAAATAATCGCCATGTTATTACATAAGTTAGAAATATCATCCACTATATGCGTCGATAAAATAACAATCGTATTTTCTCCAATTTCACATAATAAATTATGAAATCGATTCCTTTCGGCAGGATCTAAACCAGCGGTAGGCTCATCCACAATAATTAATTTTGGATCACCAATTAAGGCTTGTGCAATGCCAAAACGTTGCTTCATTCCACCAGAATAGGTTCCTAAACTTTTATTTCGAACATCCCATAAATTGGTTTTGTTTAATAGTGATTCTACTAATTCTTTGCGTTCGCCTTTATTTGAAATACCTTTTAAGGATGCAATATGATCAAGCATATTATAGGAACTAACTTTAGGATACACCCCAAACTCTTGTGGCAGGTATCCTAGAATTTTTCGTACTTCGGCTTTGTCTTTTAAAATATCCAAATCGCCTAACGTAGCCGAGCCAGAATCGGCTTGTTGCAATGTAGCCAGCGTTCTCATTAAGGATGATTTTCCCGCTCCGTTTGGACCTAAAAGACCAAACATACCTTGAGGTATGTCTAATGTGATATCTTTTAATGCTTGAACGCCGTTTGAATAGGTCTTGCTTAAATTCTTGATTTTTAATTCCATAATTTTGAATGACTTTTTGGTTGGTTAATGTTTTAAAGATAGTTTTTTTTTTGAAAATGTAAGGTTTATCAAATAAAAAGGCAATGCTGGTGTTTTAGTCTTAATAGTCAAAAGTTGCTGCAGTTTTAAGTCCTTATGAATATTTATTATTAGCGATTCTTAGTACAAAACTCCTTTACAATTTTCGATTGGAAAAAATTTACCGCCTTGCGTCACTTCCAATTATTCTGGCTTTTAGGAATCGTATCGAAAAGCTTTTGTCATGATGAGCTTCTCGATACATTTCTTCTAAACACTCGAACTGAAGGTTTTAATTAAGTTACAAATAACTTAGCCACCACTTGTCTTTGTGGGCTTGTTTATAGCTGTCAAACCATTTGCATAAAGGATATAGTAGCAGGATTATCGCAATCCAAATCGTATATACCCATACCAGGGGAAGTCCAAAGCCTCTCATTCGCGGCAGTTCGGTTATCCATCCTTCAAGGATTAGTTTCTCTGCGCCATAGCCTGTTACTTCCGCATACAACATCGACGCCAAATGAATAGCAAAAATATGTATGATATAATAGAAGAATGGTACTCTCCCAAAAACAGAAAAGAAGTTTACCAGTTTGCCTTTCCAGTTTTCGGAATTGGCAAGGAATACCAGCGTAACCCCTAAAGTCATCAACAGATAGAGAAAGGATGGCGGATATTTGGAAGGATTAAAGAACACAATCAAATCCTTAGCCAAGGTATTTTGATCCGTAAAAAGATAGGCATCGCCATAGACGTTTGTGAACCGCAGGAGTACAAAAAGCACCAACGCTGAAAAGCCGATAGTATTGAAGAGCTTTCTTCTTTTCTCGGGACTAAAGTCGGCGTTATAAAAACCGCCAAAATAATAGCCCATCGACATCACCGCAATCCACGGGATAAGAGGATAGGCTACAAAGAAGAAATGATCTTTGTCTATTGGAGCGCCGCCCGGTTCGTGGACTATATTCCAAAGTAGGTTGCCCTGAAAATGCACATTGTCTAATAGATTATGCCCTGCAATTAGGATAAGGCTAAACCAGAAGATAGCTTTTCGTGGCAAATAAATCAAAGCGGACAGTACAATCATGCTGATACCCAGCGCCCAAATAACCAACAAGGCTGGATTTCTAAACTGTACATCAAAAAACCACGAAAAGTTAACGATGGTCATTTCAATAAAAACCAACCATATTCCGCGTTTGAGTAAGAAGCCGGATAATTCACTTTTTGATTTTCTCCTTCCAACCATAAAGGCCGACATACCTGCAAGAAAGCTAAAGGCAGGAGCACAAAAATGAGTAATAAACCGCGTAAAAAAGATGGGTAAAGTAGAGTGTGCAGGATCGGTTGGGTCAAATTGCATAGCGGACCAATGAAAATAATCCCGGGTGTGGTCCAGAGCCATGATTACCATGACCAATCCTTTTAGCAAATCAATAGATTCAATGCGGTAGTTGGTTAGTTTTTTCGTCATTTAGTTTTTGGTTAGTGGTTAAAAAGATATAATATCTCTCAAAAAATACTAGGTTATATTAATGACTTGGGTTTCACTGCAGGGTAAATATAATTAAAATTGAAATACTATACACAGGCTATTTTTTTAACACTGGGTTAAAACATTGTTAAAGGTAAGTTACCGTAAATCCTTTTTGAGTAAATTTACAAGACAATTAAGTACGTCAATTTATTGATGGACTTAATGGAAAAGCGAAAGATTAACTTCTTTCGCTTTTTTTGTTATCTAAGAAGTCTAAGCAAATCTAACTCAAAACCCTTCAAACACCCCTAAACCAAACAGCGCAAAGTCATATTTTACAGGGTCGTTTGCATCAAGTTTGCGCAAGGCGATATCCAATTCAGCCAGTGCTTTTCCATCATTTTGCTTTCGCGTAAGTAAACCAAGTTTTCTTGCTACATTTCCCGAATGCACATCTAATGGACAGGAAAGCGCCGCCGGAGAAATGCTTTTCCATATACCAAAGTCAACACCTTTTTGATCCTGCCGAACCATCCACCGAAGGAACATATTAATGCGCTTTGCAGCCGAACCCTGCATAGGATCAGAAACATGTTTCATCGTTCTGGCCTGATGGGAAACTTCAAAGAACAGCTTCTTGAATTCAGCTATAGCAGGTTGCATGGATAGAGGCTGTTGGTTTTTTGCGAAAGCCATTTCCAATCCGTTATGAGTGGTATAAATATGCTGTAGCGCTTTGATAAAGGTTTTAAAATCGGCGCTGTTAAATGTGCGATGTACAAAACCGGCTATGTTTTCCAATTGGGCATCGCTGTGGCTCATCACAAAATCATAGGGTGAATCTCCCATCATAGCCATCATTCGTTTGCTGTTGTTGATAATCATCTTACGGTTTCCCCAGGCAATGGTAGCTGTTAGAAAACCGGATATCTCAATGTCTTCCTTTAATGAAAACTGATGTGGAATCTGGATTGGGTCGCTGTCGATAAAAGCTGTGGTATTGTACTGAATTACTTTTTCGTCAAGGAACTCTTTGAGTTCGGTTTTATTCATGTCCGCTCACTTTCTGGCTATAAAACCCATCATTCAAATCAGTGCTTCGCTGCTGCGGAATATAAAAAAAGCCCTGTTCAAAATACTTTACCAGA
>JAYURX010000134.1:0-2019 GCA_043755965.1 Flavobacterium sp.
ACCTGTAATTTTGATAAAACCCTCATCAAAAAACAAATCTGAAATTTTCAAGGTAATAACTTCAGAAACACGAAGTCCGCAACCGTATAAAGTTTCCAAAATCGCTTTGTTTCGTTCCCCTTCAGGTTTAGATAAATCGATAGCTGAAATCAGATTGTCAATATCTTCCAGCGATAGTGTGTCTGGAAGTTTTCTACCGATTTTTGGAGCTTCAATTAACTCCATTGGATTATCCGGGCGATAATCTTCAAAGATAAGATAGGAGAAAAAACTTTTTAAGCCCGAAATAATTCTGGCTTGGGAACGGGCATTCACTTCTTTGGAAACAGCATATATAAACTGCTGTATGGTTTCTTCGTTTATTTTCTCGGGAGAAATAGTTATCTCATTTTCAAGTAAAAATTTAGTCAGTCGTTCCAAATCGAACGTGTAATTAGCTACGGTGTTTTTTGACAAACCCCGTTCAATTTTTAAATAGGATTGAAAACTTTTTATATAACTGTTCCAGTTCATAGGGGTAAAGTAACGAAATTATGGCAACAAAAAAACCTCTCCACGGAGAGGTTCTTATAAACATTTTGACAAAGATTAGAATCTGTAACCTAAACCAATTTGGAACGACGTTGTAGTGATTTTACTGTCACCAAAAAGTGCAGTATTATCATTAAGATCCGACAATCCAAGATTGTATCTTGCATCAAACATTAAGCCTGATGACATTTCGTAAGCCGCACCAAGTCCCACACCAAAATCCATAGATTTAAGTGAGTCTTTAAAATCACCTCCACCAGCAACAAATGCTACTTGCGGCCCAAGTTGTATGTTGAAACCTTCAGCTACATAAAACTTACCCATAATCGGAATTCGAATAAAATCTAAGTTACTATCATCCCCATCAGCTCCTTCCATAGAGTACAATACTTCAGGTTGTACGTGAAATTTTTCAGTGATGGCAAAGTCCAGGAAACCACCAAAATAGAAGTTTGAAGCCGCATCCGTGTCAAGATCTCCACCAAAATTTGTGTTTTGGTATCCGGCTTTAACACCAAATCTCATTGCACTGTCCGTCCCTTTCGCATCCTGTGCATTAGCAAACGTCAAAGCCAATACAGCTAATACTGTTAATGTAATTTTTTTCATGTTGTTTACGTTTAAAATTAGCAACAAATATATAACAAGTTTATTACAGCGCAAGGTTTAAGGTTTTTTTGAATATAAAAACCTCTCCAATGGAGAGGTTTTTATAAACATTTTGACAAAGATTAGAATCTGTAACCTAAACCAATTTGGAATGAAGTTGTAGTGATCTTTGCATCACCAAAAGCTGCAGCATTATCATTAAGATCTGACAATCCTAAATTATAACGTGCATCAAACATTAATCCTGATGACATTTCATAACCAGCACCAAAGCCAAGACCAAAATCCATAGATTTTAAGCTGTCTTTAATGGCACCTCCACCAGCAACAAATGCCAATTGTGGACCAACCTGTAAATTGAAACCTTCAGCTACAAAGAACTTAGCCATAACTGGAATTCTAATGAAATCTAAATTAGTTTCATCATTATCAGCTCCTTCCATAGAGTACAATAATTCCGGTTGCACATGGAATTTTTCTGTGATGTGGAAATCCACTAAACCACCAATGTAAAAATTTGAAGCCGCATCGGTTTCGGCATCACCACCAAAATTGGTGTTAGCATATCCGCCTTTTACACCGAATACAATCTCCTTAGTAGTAACACTTTCTTTTTTGTCTTGCGCATTGGCAAAAGTTGCAGCCATTACTACTGCAATTGTTAAAATAATTTTTTTCATGTTTGTTTAATTTTAAAATTAGTAGGACAAATATATCATAATTTTATTATAGCACAAATTTATTTTACTATAAAAAAACCGCGCCAATGGCGCGGTTTAAATGTATGTTCTAAACAATTACAGTTTGTATAACAAACCGAAAGAGATAGAAGATAAATCAACACCTAAGTTAAATCCAGTAGTTTTTTCAGCACCGTCT
>JAYURX010000135.1:0-4651 GCA_043755965.1 Flavobacterium sp.
CTATTGTTGGGCTATTGCTCTTGGATTTGATTGGCGCTTATCTGATTCACTTGATTGAGCACAAAGTCAAATTTTTATGGCGGTTTCATTTGATACATCATACCGATACCTGGATTGATACTACTTCGGCCAACAGGCATCATCCAGGCGAAAGTGTGCTACGGTTTATTTTTACCACGCTTGGCGTTTTGATTGTTGGGTGTCCAATGTGGATGGTTTTTTTATATCAAACGCTGTCTGTGGTAGCCACGCAGTTTAATCATGCCAATATAGTTTTGCCAAAGAAACTCGACAATTTTCTTAGCTATTTTATTGTTTCACCGGATATGCACAAAGTGCATCATCATTATGTTTTGCCTTACACGGATAGTAATTATGGCAATATTTTCTCCGTTTGGGACAGATTGTTCGGCACGTTTAAAACACTCGATAGAGAAAAATTAGTGTACGGAGTTGACACCCATATGAAACCAGAAGAAAATAACAAATTATTTAAACTTCTGGCCATTCCTTTTCAGAAAAGACGTTTACCGAATTGTTAAGTTTTAAAAAAAAGATATTGATGTGAGCAAACTAATTTTTTTTTTATTAATATTGAAATATGAATTAACCATTAACATTCTTATCATTTAAATGCTTTTACAGAAATGAAAAAAAGTAAACTAGTTGAACTTGGCACGGAAGAAATAGAAAGAGTTGTCAGCATGGCCCAAGAGGAAAGAAGGCCTTTTGAAGTAATTAAAGAGGAATTTGGACTTACTGAAAATGAAGTTACCGAATTGATGCGCAAACGATTATCCAAAGACAAATTTGAGCTTTGGAAAAAGAAAGCTGCGGGAAGTAAGCCAAAACCAAAACCTATCATTGACGATTTCGATGATTTAGACAGCAAATACTACATCAAAAATAAATTTGACTAAAAATTCAACTCTTGTTCAGCAAGAGTTTTTTATTTAATCCCAAAACTACAGCGGCACACTTTTAGTTAATCATATCTAAAAAAATAAAAAACCTCTGTAACTAATAGTTAGTTTTGAGGACTTATTTTAAAAAAATATAAATTTTTAGTAATGAACAAATTAATTCTAAGTGCCCTTTTTACCTTGTCTGTATTTAGTTATACTGCCACAGCACAAAAAAAGACTTCTCCAAAGTTACCTGTGAAAGAACAAGTAAAAAAGAATGTAAATTTAAATCAGGTAATTGCAGTCATTGATTTAAACAAAGTAAAAGATGATAAGGTTGGCGTAACCATTACACCTCCAAAGTTCACTTCAAACCAAATTGTTTTTCATATTCCAAAGACAGTTCCCGGCACTTATTCTACCGATAATTATGGAAAATTGGTGGATGATTTTAAAGCATTTGATGCTAACGGTAAACAATTGGCGACTTCCAAAACAGATGATAATTCATGGAAAATTTCCAATGCCAAATCTTTAGCAAAAGTTACCTATCAGGTAAATGACACTTACGATTCTGAATCTGGGAAAGGTTTTGGGAAAGAAGATATATTTTCACCTGCCGGTACAAATATACTGGAAGGTAAAAACTTCATGGTAAACAATCATGCTTTTATTGGTTATTTTGAGGACAAAACACAATTAACCGAAATCCCTTATAAGCTTACGATTCTTCATCCGGCAGATCTTTCCGGCGCTACTTCTTTAGTAGATACCAATAAGAGCAACACCGAAGATACTTTTTTGGCAAGCCGTTATTTTGATTTGACAGATAATCCAATTATGTATTCTAAAGCAGATTATGAGACGTTCATAGTGGACGGAATGGAGATTGTCTTTAGTGTCTATTCTCCAAATGGCCTGCATTCAGCAAAAGAGTTATTGCCCGCTATAGAGAAAACAATGCGTGCGCAAAAAGCCTTTTTAGGTTCTATCAATAACAATAAACGCTATACCATTTTATTGTACTTATCGGATGTTGCCAAAAACGATGCTAAAGGTTTTGGAGCCTTGGAACATCATACTTCAACTACGGTTGTTTTCCCTGAAAGCATGGATGTAGAAGGATTGGGCGAACAGTTAAAAGATGTGGTGTCGCATGAGTTTTTCCATACGGTAACTCCATTAAACATACATTCTAAAGAAATCCATGATTTTGATTACAGCAACCCAAAAATGTCAAAACATTTATGGATGTATGAAGGCGTAACCGAATATTTTGCGAATTTATTCCAGGTAAATCAAGGCTTGATTACTGCTGACGAATTTTACGAAAGAATGGTCGGAAAAATAAATAATGCAGCGACCTTAAACGATACCATGTCGTTTACTGAAATGAGTGCGAATGTTTTGGTAGCACCATATAAAGATCAATACTTAAATGTATATGAAAAAGGAGCTTTAATAGGAATGTGCATTGATATCATCATTCGAGAGAAAAGCAACGGCGAAAAAGGGATTTTAAGTCTAATGAAAGATTTGTCAAATCTATACGGCGTAAATAAATCCTTTAATGATGACGAACTTTTCGATAAAATAACCAAGCTGACTTATCCTGAAGTTGGTGCGTTTTTAACTACTTATGTTGCCGGAAATACACCAATCCCTTATGATGAATACTTTGCAAAAGTGGGTGTTACCAAAGCGAAAGTGCAGGTGCAGGCAAATCCATTTTTGAAAGATCAAACCACACCATTCATAACGGTAAATCCTTCCACAAAAGAAATTGTAGTTATTCCGGGTAGCCCATTGAATAGTTTTATGAATACTTTGGGATTAAAAGGAGGCGATGTTATTACCGCATTTAATGATAAACCTTATAATCTTGACAATATTTATGACTTGATAATGGTAAGCCAAAGTTGGAAAACAGATGATGCTATCAGTGTTAAAATAAAAAGAAAAGGTGTTGAGCAGATCCTTAACGGAAAAGTAAAATTAGATTTTGATGAAATGGAAGGCTATACGTTTACGGATGAATCTAAAATTAAATTAAATAAATATTGGTTAAAAGGATAAAAAAATTCCTCGTCACTTCGAGTTTTCAAATGCTTTGATTTTGAAAGTATCGAGAAGCAACTTCAAATCCTCAATTTGTTCTTCAGATTGAGGATTTTTTTAGTATTATTGCCAAAAAATTTAAACATGCGTAAATCGATTATTGCCCTATTTTCTATCATGCTTTTAGTGTGCTTCGCCAGTTCGCTTACGCTCGTGTCTTGTTTGGAAAAAAAATCTACCAAAAACTTTGTTTTAACCGGAAATATTAAAGGATTAAAAAGCGGCACTTTATACATCCAGAGAATAAAAGACACCCTTTTAGTGGCTATTGATACGATAAAAATAGACGGTGATTCTCATTTTACCAGCGAATTTGATTTGGCATCGCCCGAAATGCTGTATTTGTTTTTGGATCGCGGGGTAACCAATTCGGTGGATAACAACATTCCCTTCTTTGCCGAACAAGGGAAAATGACTATCGAAACCTCTTTGGATTTTTTTACTGCTGATGCCAAAATTACGGGTTCCAAAAATCAAGAACTTTATGACGAATACAGAAAAGTGGTATCGCGATATGTTGATCAGGATTTGACTCTGTTTGAAAAAAGATTCAAGGCGCTACAAGCACATAATAGCGAGGAAGTAAACAAGATTGAAGAAGAACAAAAAGGAATCTTAAAGAGAAAATACCTTTACACTACCAATTTTGCTGTCAATAACGGCGATTATGAAGTGTCGCCTTATGTAGCGTTGGCTGAAATTTACGACATCAATTTAAAGTTTATGGACACCATTCAAAAATCGATGACGCCAAAAGTTGCCAAGTCAATGTATGGCAAAAAATTAAACGCTTTTATTGCTGCCAGAAAAAAGGAAGAGAAATAATCTTCCAACTATCTTAATAAGGCAAAATGACCTTTATGAATACGACCGTCATTTCGAATGACATTAAACCAATAATCATCGGCGGGCAATTGTCTGCCATTGTACTTTCCATCCCAAGCTTGATTATTAGGTAATATAGATAGTAATTTGCCAAAACGATCAAAGATCCGAACTTCAAAATTTGGCTCAAATCGGGAGTATTTGATACTCCAGCCGTCGTTATGGCCATCACCATTTGGCGTGAAGAACTTAGGATAATTTAATAAAAAGACCTCTTCGGTATCCATTCCGCATTGGTTTCTATCCCTAACCGTTACGATATAGGCTCCGTTTGGTAAACCACTAAACACATTGCTGTTTTGAAAAGTAATACCGTCGATAGAGTATTCATAATCACCAATGCTTGTGGCGCTGAGATTAACGGTGATGCTGTTATCTGTATCAGTCCAGTCAGCAGTATCAATAGAAGTAATTGTCGGATCATTTGATAAAACTACTTTAAAACTTTTAGTCGACAGACAAGTAACCAAACCATGATTTTGTCCCACCGTAACTGAATAATTTGCAGCTTGAGATAGGGTAATGGATGGAGTAATAGCTCCAGTTGACCACAAATAACTTGTAAAACCGGAACCTGCAGTAACAGTTATGTTACTTCTTTCACAAAGAATAACTTCATCTGGGATTACAATAACCGGAACTTTAACCAGCGTTAACAGCAACTGCACAATTTGATGACATCCATTGGCAGAGTCAATCCTGACATGTATAACGTTCAATCCTAAAACAATACTGTGATTAGT
>JAYURX010000136.1:0-4650 GCA_043755965.1 Flavobacterium sp.
GTTTTATATTTTACTATTATTGATTGTAGTAATTTTTGGGGTTTATAAATATATGTATAAAAGCCACAGAGACATTGCCTCGGAGAAAGTTGCTTTTTCTAAAACTGTGTCAGAAGTTTTTCAGGCATTCATTACCAATGACAGTCTGGCCAATAAAACCTATTTGGACAAAACAATTTCAGTCAAAGGGAAAATAACTAATATTGATTTAGCCAATAAGATAATTACGGTTGACGAAAAGCTTTCAGCCAGATTTACAGATAAGATTCCGGACAATGCAAAGCTCCAGGATTCTATAACGTTAAAAGGAAGATTAATCGGATTTGACGATTTATTGGAAGAAATACAAATGGATCAATGCACTATTAAATAGATTATTTTAAAAACGAATGCTAAAAAAAATACATGAAAAAAATTATTTTATTGCTATTATTGCCATTTACCATGGTTGCCCAAGAAGATTTACTCAGTGGAGTAGACACTACTTCAACTCAAAAAAACAAAGTTGAATCTGCTTTTAAGGGATTAAAAATTGTAAATATTGAATCCACAAAATTAGCCGCAAAGGGTGATCTTTATTTTATTGTTGCGCATAGATTTGGTTCTGTGAAAGATGGCTTTGAAGGTGCTTACGGGCTTGATAGCGCTGTGACTCAGCTGAAATTTCTATATGGAGTAACCAATTGGTTCACGATAAGCGCTGCAAGAAGTGAATTAGCCTATGATTTTTCAGGTAAGTACTTATTACAGTCTCAGGAAACAAATGGATTTCCAGTCGCTATTGCAGCTTTTACCAGCGTAGGATTTAATAATACATTGAAAGAAAGTAATTATCCTAAGATGAAATTTGAGAACAGATTAATTTATGTGGCCCAACTTTTAGTTTCCCGAAAAGTCAACAAGAATTTATCGTTAGAGGTGGCTCCAAGTTTTTTCCATGAGAACTTTGTCATTGACGATAACCAGGATAATAGCCAATATGCCATTGGAGTAGGTGGAAGGTATAAAATTGCAAAACGTTGGTCGGTAAATGTTGATTATGCGGCTCATTTAAACAGATCGAGTACTTCGCCATATAAAGATCCACTTTCTATTGGAGTTGATTTAGAAACAGGTGGACATGTATTTCAAATGCATTTCAGTAGTTCACAAGGAATGCATGAAGCTGGATTTTTGGGTAATACTACAGGAGATTGGAGTAAAGGAGATGTTTTCTTTGGGTTTAATCTCTTGAGAGTTTTTTAAGAAAAATAAGTTAATAAAAAAGCGTCCCGATTTCGGGACGCTTTTTTTATTATTGTTGGTCATTACTCTTTAATGAATTTTTGAGCATAACTTTTGTTTTCTGAATCAGTAATGGATAAGATATAAGTACCTGTTGCTAATTTTTCGACATTAATCGGTTGATTTAAGTCGCTTGTTTGTAGCACTACTTTCCCAGTTAAGTCATAAACTAAAGCTGATTTAAGCGTTACATTTGAATTATCTTTCAACTGAATGCTAACTACATTTTTTGCCGGATTTGGATAAATTGAGAAAACACTATTGTTAAATGAATTAACAGCCAATGTAGCACCTTCTACGATTAGTAAAGTTTGATTTGGAGTTACATTGTTATACGTGTCAACAAGACCAGACGGCCATCTTATTACTACTTGATTAATGGTTGTATTCTGACCAATACCAAAATGAGCATTTAATGAACTCATGTATTTAAATCCTTCTCCGCTTCTAATATCTCTAATTTGTTTACCCCATGCGCCATATATTTCAACGCGAGCACCAATTCCGTTACTATTACTTTGAATTCCTTGCAAAGCCACTTTTAACCATTTATTTGTATTAGGAACCGCATAACGAATAGTGCTTCCGTTTTGAATGTCCAGAAAACCATCATTGTTTAAATCGCCAACGGCACCAACACCAATTCCGGAATAACTAAAAGGAGCAAAAGTGCTGTTATGCTGATTAAACATAATTTTACTTCCACCGCCCAATATATCAAGAAAACCATCATTATCAAAATCGTAGGTGATATTGTCAATATTGGTAGATGTATTAGTATCCCAACCTGAACCAGCAGTTATATTAGAAAATGCTTCTTCAGTACTATTGGAAGTATCCAGATTATTTCTAAAATATTTATGTGTCCCAGAACTTGCAGTTATGATTACGTCCATATCACCATCATTATCAAAATCACCAACAGCCGATGACCAGGTTTGAATAGGAGTAACATTAATTTGTGCAATTGCAGAAATATCGGTATAAACACCTCCTCCATCATTTCTGTGTAATTCGCAAGGTGGTCCTGAACATTTTGAAACAAAAACATCCGTGTCTCCGTCGTTGTCAAAATCAGTAAATAATGTTGCATAATTGCCACCAATAGTGCCAAAGTTCATAGCACCAGGTGTAGTATTAGATTGATAAAAAGTCAAACTATTTGTAGGTGCGCCACCATTTAAATAATAACAATTCGGAGCAATATCATGGCAGGAAAAAATATCGAGATTACCATCATCATTTAAGTCTGCAAAATTTGTTCTCTGACAGAAAATATAATCACCAGGAGTTATGTTTGTGTAACCAGTACCCACTGATTTCCATAAAGAAAGCCCATTTCCACTTCCTAAAATTAAATCATTTTTACCATCTTTATTATAATCCCCAGCGGCCATACTCCATCCAGGCATAAAGCTTGTCCCGGTTATTGGATAATTAGTGACTGTAAACGTACCACCGGCACCTTGATAATTTACTCTTAAATTACCAGAACTTACTCCAACAACATCATCAATATGATCGCCATCCATATCAACTACACACAAATTGTACGAACTATTTATTGTAGCAATAGATTGTGATATATAGGTTATTGGTGGTGTAGGTAGAATAACAATAGGACCTTCTGTTAACTGAAAAGTAAAACCAGCGGAATTCCATTTATTATCAAAAGCTATATAGTAGGTAGTACCCGCAGTTACATTAAATGTTGCAGTCGACAAAAACCCATTTCCAATTAGACCACCGTCATCATCTCCTGAAAAACATACTAAAGCAGCGCATGTTCCGGTGTAAACATGGAATCGGGTGTCACCACCATTATTGACTATTAAATCTGTAGTTAAAGTAGTAGTACGGTCTTGTGTGGGTGTATATATATACCATTCACCGGCTGTAGCACCAGTGCCATTATCAGCACAAATTGGGCTCGGAACCTGTGTTCCGTTTACGGCACTAACGACATAAGAACCTGGAGTTATTGGCACTGCAGTTCCACAAGTATCTTGTGCGTTTGATAATTGCGCAAGAAAGAGGAATGCAACGATTTCGGTAATTTTTTTCATTTTTTTCATTTTTAGTTTGATTATTTTTTTGTTTACGGACAAGGTGATAGCGAATTAATCCACTGTTCAATTAACGCCACAGCTTCGTCGTGTATAATTGTTCTTCCATGCAACGGCATTCTAAAAGATTCATCCATAGTGTTTATTCTATAATAGAGCATCGATCTATTTACATTCCCTGGCGCTATAATTTTGGTTAACGCAGGAGCAAAACTATAATCTTCTGTGTCGACACAAACTCCCATATTAGTTAAACCATTAACGCCTCCAGTTTCGCTAAAAGGGAAACGCATTGGTCTGTAATCACAGTGTCTGTCAATAGCATGACAATGAGAACAATTGCTATCCAAATAAGAGCGAACTCTAGAGTCTAATGACCTTGAACTGTCATTATAGTTAATGACTGTATTATCTGCAGTCGGTAATATAAAATTACTTTCCAGATACCCATTTGCAATCCATTTCGAAAGTTGATTTATGGTTTCTGCACCATAATTATAATCAAAATTAAGATTTTGAGGTTTTATACCTATAGGGATATAAATATCTGTCTCAATAGTTCCTACAACGTCTTTGTTTTTATGACAAATCATACATTGTACAAGCGTTGGAATTCTATAACTCGCGCTTTTGATTATATTGTTTTCATCTTTCCAAGAAATGTCTGTGAAACTACCAGCTAAATCAAAGTAAGCTTCTGTTTGTTCCGCATTCCATACATAATTAGCAAAAATCCATCCCGTTGCTTTTCTAATCATAACACGTGTTTCAATAATACGTGTTGTATTATTGGGTTGCACATTATCATAATAAAATGTTTTTATCAAAGCAGCACCAACCGGTAACTCTAAAACCTTGTTGTTTGCAACAAAATCTGCTTTAGTTCCTTGTGGCATCCAAACAAATCTTTTTTTATGAGCATAATCTGAAAAAAGAGAGCTGGCTGGCTCATAAGGCATAACATTTATGGAAGGGGTTTGATTTTTCATACCACCTTCAAAGAACTTATAATCGGATAATTTGGGATAAGGCACTAATGTCAAATCAACTACAACGGGAGAAACCGGAGTATAAACATCATCTTTATCAGAACAAGCAATGAAACCAATAAATATAAATATCGAAATCGATAGGACGTAATGTTTTTTCATAGATTTTAAAAATGCAATCAAAAGTAGCATAATTATTTTATAATTTATTAAACATTAACACATTATACGCCATTTGAATCTGTTTTTTGGGAATAAACATTCATAACATTTAAAAGTTAATTATAAAAAAAAGCGCCCCATTTTTTGGA
>JAYURX010000137.1:0-2015 GCA_043755965.1 Flavobacterium sp.
GCGGTTTGTGATGGTTTCTTTTATAGAAATCAGGAAGTAGTGATTGTTGGTGCCGGAGATTCTGCTTGTGAAGAGGCGCATTACTTATCAAAACTTTGTAAAAAAGTTACGATGTTGGTGAGAAGTGAAAAATTCAGGGCTTCCAAAATCATGGAAGAACGTGTCCGAAAAACAGAGAATATTACCATATTGATGAACCACGATACTGTTGAAGTATTGGGTAATGGGCAAGTGGTAACTGCCGTGAAGGCAAAAAATAAAACGACTGGTGATATTTTTGATATTCCGGCAACGGGTTTCTTTGTCGCTATTGGTCACAAACCCAACACTGATATTTTTGCAGATTATTTAAATTTGGATGAAACAGGTTATATTATTAACGAACCCGGAACTTCCAAAACCAATGTAAAAGGCGTATTTGTTGGTGGTGATGCAGCTGATCATGTATATCGTCAGGCGGTAACTGCTGCGGGAACGGGATGTATGGCAGCTTTGGATGCGGAACGTTATTTAGCTTCTTTAGAATAATAAATGTAAAGTATTGTATAAAAAAATCCCGTCTCGTTTTTTGGAACGAGACGGGATTTTTTATTTTTTAGAGGGTCTTTTTCTTAGTGTGGCACTATCAGTTAAGTGTTTGATTTCAATTTTTATGGGTTCGCCATACAAATCTATCTCTCCATTTCCTGAAGCATCGATGGTAGCAATGTTACTGACTCCAATGCTGCTTTTAGCATAACCACTAACTTCTACCAAAGCATTCTTTGTGGTTAATTTTTTACCCGTGAAATCAGTATTGTTATCCAATCGGAGTTTTAAATCTAAAATGTCACCTTCAACATCAGCGGAAGATTTTTGATACATGTCAAATCTCATTTCTCCGCTAGAAATCAAAGCTTTTACATAAGCACTTTTGCTCACGTCAACGGCTGTTTTTTCGGATTTTAAGTTGAGTTCTACTTTTGATCTATCGTTAGCCATCAAGGTGAAATTTTTGGTTTTTGCATTCAAAAACAATTTGGAATAGTCATAACTCTTAAAGGTTACATTATCCAAAACAACATCCGATAAAGCAGTCACATTGGTTTCATCTTTGGCAATGAGCATATTGAACTTATCGGTGTATGTCACACGAACGCTCAGTTTTTTATAACTTGAAATATCCCTGGACGTCGAAATCCTGAGGTTTTTGCCGGCCAATTTATATTCTACAAATTCTATAAGGTTGTCATCGGCTTCTATCTCGATACCACAATCATTTCCCTTAATCAAAAATATTTCCAGGTTGTCTTCCACTTCCAGCGACTCAAAGTCGCCTACTTGTTTTTGCTCCAATTTAACAATTTTGGAGCCTTTTACTTTTTCTTTCTTTTGCGCAAATGTCAGAACAGTTAGAAAAAGGAAGCTTAGTGTAATTATTTTTTTCATGAATGTACAATCTATGTTGTTACTGCGTACAGTTCGACTTGAAGGTCTCGAGTGTCAAAAATAGAAAAAAAAACATCCCAATGACAATTGGGATGTTTTATTAACTTATTCTTTCGAAACGCTTCCGCCGGAACTTTCTTCCTTAACAACAGTTTTGGGAGAACTGCTGTAATCGATTGAGCTTCCGCTGGATGCTTTGGCATTTAAACTCACTAATGGATTTACATCAGTTGAACTGCCGCTTGTTGATTCTGAAATAACCTCATTAACTAATAAACCATGAGCATCAATTTCACTTCCACTTGAAGAATCTGTTTTAAGTTTTAGCGCTTTTCCTTTTACAGTCAGGCTACTTCCGCTACTGGTTTCACATCTTACATTATCAAATTCAAGGCTTAAATCTGCTTCGCTTCCGCTGCTGGTTTTTACATTAATTTCGGTTCCGTTAAAGGTGTTTTTTGTGCTAACTGAGGAACCACTTGTGGTTTCAAGCGAGGTCAATGAAGGCAGTTTAACACGAATGTTTTTTGCTGAAGCTTCATCAATATTTTCATCTGTAGTGATTGTAAGCGTTCCGTTTTCCACTT